>CANJJP010000249.1 GCA_947474485.1 Bacteroidota bacterium
CAATGGAAAGTGCCCAACATTTATTCGATGAAGATAATTATGTAATGGCTTTACCTATATTCGAAACTCTTCTAAACAATCATCCTAAGGAATTGTACCTTAAATATGTTTCTGGTTTATGTGGTTTATATCGTAGCGATAAGCACGATGATGCCTTACGTTTATTATCAGAGGTTTACAATAAAAATAATAAAATAGCTGAAATAGAATTGGATTTAGCAAAAGCAAATCACTTAAACTATAAATTTGATGAAGCATTTGCGCTCCTAGATTTATATAAAAAGAAGACTAAAAAAATTGAAGTCAAGAAACAAGAGCGAATAGATTTATTATTAAACTATTGCGAAAACGGAAAAAAATTGGTTGCAAACCCGATACCTGCAAAACGCATCAATATAGGAGGTCCGATTAACACGGAAGCTTCAGAATATGTGCCAATTATTTCTTCAGATGAATCGGTTATGATTTATACATACAAAGGTAAAAAAAGTGTTGGAGGATTACAAAATGTATACAATCAATCTGATCCTTTTGGTTTTTATTATGAAGACGTTTATATCTCTTTTAAAGATAGTACAGGAAATTTTTCTGAACCAAAAGATATTGGCCCAACCGTGAACTCAAATTCTAACGACGCTGCAGTTGCCTTATCAACTGATGGACAAAAACTTTTTATTTACAAAGATGATCGAACAAATGGTGGCGATTTATACTTAAGCACATTGTCAGGAAGAGATTGGTCGATACCTGAGCGTTTGATTGGTGATGTAAACTCACCTTCTTGGGAAGGAAGTTGCTCCTTATCCGCAGATGAAAAAACATTGTATTTCACTAGCGAACGAAAAGGGGGTTACGGAGGGAAAGATATTTATAAATCTATTTTGCAAGCAGATGGTTCATGGGGGCCAGCAATTAATATGGGTGATAAAATAAATACCGCTTATGATGAAGATGGACCTTTTATTCACCCTGATGGCAGAATTTTAGTATACAGCAGTAAGGGAAAAAGCAGTATGGGTGGCTATGATATTTTCCGTACTGTATTTAATCCTGCTGATTCTGCTTGGACAATACCTGAGAACATGGGTTATCCTATTAATACACCCGATGATGATATTTATTATGTTTTAACAGCAAGTGGTGAGTATGGTTATTATTCTTCCGGAATAGATGGAGGAAGTGGGTTCCAAGATATTTACCGAGTATACCCAGGTTTAGTTGGCTTAAGCCCTTACCTAGCGTTACTAAAAGGTACAATTACATTAGATAATGTACCAGTTGAAGGAAAAGTAATTATTGATATTGTTGATAAAGCTACGAATTACACTTCATTAAATTCAAATGTGGCTACCGGTAAATACTTGGTTAACTTACCAGGAGGTTCTGTTTACAATGTTACATTCAAGTATGAAGGGCAAAAAGATCAAGTTAAGTCAATTGATTTAACAAGTATTAAAGCTTATGAAGAGAGGGTAATTGATATTAATTTCTCCACTACACAGGTAGATACTATAAAGCCAATTATTGTAAATACGGAAGTAAAACCTGAAACAACTAATTCTTCCTCTAAAACAGGAAACGAATCAACAGTAGGTTTGATTTTTAAAGTGCAAATTGCAGCTTACACTATGCCTGAAAACTATAATTACGATAAAATTAAACATTTAGGTAAAGTGGATAAAAATGTGGTAGGTGGAATTGCGCGTTTTACTATTGGAGGCGAGTTTAATTCATTAAACGCTGCCAATGAGCATTGCGCTAAGGTTAGAAAAGCGGGGCAAACAGATGCCTTTGTAACAGCAATTTATAATGGTCAAAGAGTTTATTTAGAGGAGTTAGAAAAACAAGGTATTATTCCAGTGCAACCGAAATAATTTCCAAAATATAATTCTCAATTTTTAATTTTAATTTTTTTATGTCACGTATTTTAACTGGTATTCAAAGCACTAATATCCCACATTTAGGAAATATTTTAGGAGCCATGCTTCCTGCTATTGAAATGAGCAAAGACCCTAAAAACAATTGTCTCTTCTTTATTGCAGATTTACATTCGTTAACAACTATTAAAGATGCAGAGTTCCGTCGCAATAGTACTTACTCAGTTGCTGCAGCTTGGTTAGCTCTTGGATTTGACGTAGAGAAAAATTTATTGTATCGCCAAAGCGATGTGCCCGAGGTTTGCGAGTTAACATGGTATTTAAACTGCTTTACACCGTTTCCAATGTTGGCAAATGCACATTCATTTAAAGATAAGTCGGACAGATTAAGTGATGTAAATGCAGGTTTATTTACTTACCCTGTTTTAATGGCTGCCGATATTTTATTGTACGATGCAGAGTTTGTTCCAGTTGGTAAAGATCAAGTACAACATTTAGAAATTACACGCGACATTGCCGAAAAGTTTAACAATACTTACGGAGAAACATTTGTTGTGCCACAGGTAAAAGTAGATGAACAAGTGATGATTGTGCCAGGTACCGACGGACAAAAAATGAGTAAGTCGTATGGTAACTTCATCAATATTTTTCTTCCTGAAAAGGAATTAAAAAAAGTAGTGATGGGAATTATCACCGATGCAAAAACCTTGGAAGAACCAAAAGATCCGGCAACATGCAATGTATTTAAGTTGTATCAATTGCTTGCTAATTCAGTGCAGTTAGAACAAATGCGTACAAATTATTTAGCAGGCAACTATGGATACGGCCATGCTAAAACAGCATTATTACAATTGATATTAGAAAAATTTGCATCCGCTCGTAACGATTATGATCGATTCATGAGTGATAGAACAATGTTAGACGCCGAACTTAAAAAAGGCGAAGACAAAGCCCGCGCCATTGCTTCTGTTGTACTTCAAAGAGTAAGAGGTAAGTTGGGATTTTAATATCCAAACCAATCGAAAAATACAATCTATGTATTACATGGTATAGGAATATCCAAATGTGTCGTAAAATCGATTAATTTAAAAATTATCAAGTAGAGTTTATTAATTGGATTGCAAATGTTACTCGCGAATCAATTGAAACTCATTATAAAAGAATGTCCATTCAAATTGAAAAGAAACATCTAATTGCTTTGTAGTTAATGACTAAAACAAAAAGAATTCCTCCTTCTCTAAGGCATATTTATACACGTTTGTAGCAAGTTTGATAGCCAATGAAATTGAAACCGAAGCTTTTGAATAAATTGCGTTCTAATTGTTGTCATAATAGTATGTTTTTAGAAGCAAAAATAATTGTAAATCCAAATCGCAATTGCTTCAGAAATAAAAATGCGTTAGTAAAACCACAACGCAATCCCCATAGTTTTAACATTACTGTAGAATGGTTCCGTGCAACATAGGCTTCATCTTGCGTGCTCTGCACGGCGACGAAGCCTTAGCTATTAGCGGCTGTGCATCTCGTTAGTTTTATGTTAGTCGTCTAAGCCTTTTCCGCTAATTATTTTTTGTATGCACTTTTCAATTCTTGTTTCTCTTGTCTTTGCTTGTTTAGGAGCAGAAAAATAAAGCAAATAGCCTCTTTGTCGCCCCGGTGTTAAGGCTTGAAAAGCTTTTTTCAATTCAGGCATATCATCTAAAACAGTCTGAAACTCTTCGGATATTTTATATTCGGTAGTTTTCTTTAATTCTACTTTCAGCCCAGCCTTTTCAAGAGCAATAGCTTCTTTAATATAGGACTTGATTGTCGATTTGGCACCAACTATTTCTTCAACACTTTTAAATCGAATTTGTCTTGCCGATTGCACATTTTCTGTTTGTTGTACTAAAATCTTTTTTGTGTCTTTAAGCAAAGCACCTTGCATAAATAATAATGCACAATATTCTTTAAATCCGTGTATTAAAACAATATTGCTTTTTCCAATAGTATAACAAGGGCAACCCCATTTCAATTCTTCTGTAAGCTTACAATCAAGAACAAGAATTCTTAATTCTGAGTATGCTTCTTGCCATTTTGTTTGTTTGTTAAAAAACCAATCTGTTTTAGGGTTCATATTTTTGTTTTTGAAAATGTTTACCACAGCCTTTATGCATAACGATTTTGCAGCTACAAGAAGTTGGCGATTTTTACCACAAATGTTGATGCGGA
>CANJJP010000250.1 GCA_947474485.1 Bacteroidota bacterium
AAAAACCGCTAATACTAGAACCCCAAGTAATGAATAACAAAAAGGAATATTCTCCAAGTAGGGATAGTATGCCTTTAAGTCAAAAGGAAAAATTATTTTTATAAAATAAAATAGAAAATCATAGGAGTAAATAAATATTTTTTGTAAAAAATTAAAATTATGTGATTCATTTATATAACCATCAAAATTTTGCGATTTAATTGCGATAATTCCAAAAAGCAAAGAAATTATAAAGTATGGTATTTTATTCGCAATCGATTTTCTCAACTTAAAATCATCTAATTTAATAAACTCTACAGCCAATATTATTATTGGGAGAGAAACAGCTTGTCCTTTTGATAAGGCCGACAATAGAAAAGATAAAATTGAAAAGAGATACTTTTTCTTTTCGCCACTTTCACTATATTCGAAATAGAATTTAAGACTTAATAATAGAAAAAGAACATAAAGTAAATTCTTCTGTTCCGATATCCAGGCAACTGATTCAATGTTTATTGGATGCAATAAAAACAAAGATGCAACTATGATTGCACTAATCTTTTTTTTCAATAGGAAATTAGCCAACCAAAAAACCAACAAGAAATTAATCAGATGAAGCAAAGCACTCACAAAATGAAATCCACTAGCATTTGCACCAAACAAATAAAATTGCAGCGAGTATGCTAACATTGTTACTGGGTGATAATTGCCCAAATATGGCTTAGTGAAAAAATCAACTACTCCAGTAAAGCTAATATCCTTTACTTCAAGATTATTTATAATGTAATCCTTATCGTCCCACGACAAAAATTCCCCAGTAAATACTGGGGAATAGATGAATAAAAATATACCTATAAATAAAATCGAAAAACCCTTAATGTTTTTGATTAAAACTGTACTTATCATAATGCTTTTAGCCTGCTCAAATGTAGTTACTTTGATGTTACCTTTCAGCTTTAATAATCATGTTCTAGAACTAATAATGCCAACATGACACTGGGACTGACAAAACTCAGTTTATGTAGTGCCTTTTGGTGTAAAATTGTCTATTAACAGTCATTTTAAGCCCAATGGCATGGTTTCTGACTAATTCCAACCGTTAAAAAAGTATAACCTTAAAATTAATTATAATGGCAAAAACAAGTGTAAACATCAAGCCTTTAGCAGATAGAGTGCTAATTGAGGCTGCTCCAGCAGAAACAAAAACTGCAGGTGGATTAATTATTCCAGATTCAGCAAAAGAAAAACCTCAAAAAGGAAAAGTTGTTGCTGTAGGAAATGGTAAAAAAGATGAGCCTCTTACTGTAAAAGTTGGAGATACTGTTCTTTACGGAAAATACTCAGGAACTGAATTAGCAGTGGATGGTAAAGAATACTTAATCATGAAAGAAAGCGATATTTACGCAATAGTTTAATTGTAGAGTTGTTGAATGGTTGAGTTTTTGAATTAAAAGTAAAAACATCAACCCAACAACGAAATCAATTAACTCAATAATTCAAAAATTCATAAACTCAATAATTAAATTAAAATGGCAAAAGATATTACATTTAACGTAGAAGCACGTGACGCCTTAAAAAGAGGTGTTGACGCTTTAGCAAACGCTGTAAAAGTTACATTGGGACCAAAAGGTCGTAACGTTATTATCGACAAAAAATTTGGTTCACCACAAATTACTAAAGATGGTGTAACAGTAGCAAAAGAAATCGAGCTTTCTCACCCAATCGAAAACATGGGCGCTCAAATGTTGAAAGAGGTTGCTTCTAAAACTGCTGATTTAGCAGGTGACGGAACAACAACTGCAACAGTATTAGCACAAGCAATTGTAACAGGTGGTTTAAAAAATGTTGCAGCAGGTGCAAATCCAATGGATTTAAAACGTGGTATCGACAAAGCGGTTTTAGCTGTAGTTGAGAACTTGCGTAAGCAATCAAGTGCAATTGGAAACGAAAACAAAAAAATTGAACAAGTTGCAACTATCTCTGCAAACAACGATAGCGCTATTGGTAAGTTAATTGCTGAAGCAATGCATAAAGTAAAAAAAGAAGGTGTTATTACTGTTGAAGAAGCAAAAGGCACAGATACTACTGTTGAAATAGTTGAAGGTATGCAATTCGACAGAGGATATATTTCTCCATACTTTGTTACTGATGCTGAAAAAATGCAAACAGTTTTAGAAAGTCCACTTATCTTAATTTACGATAAGAAAATTTCTAATATGAAAGAATTACTTCCAGTGTTAGAAAAAGCTGTTCAAACAGGTAAACCAGTTTTATTAATTGCTGAAGATGTTGATGGTGAAGCGTTAGCTACTTTAGTAGTAAACAAAATTCGTGGTTCGTTGAAAGTTGCTGCTGTTAAAGCTCCAGGTTTTGGTGATAGAAGAAAAGCAATGTTAGAAGACATCGCAATTTTAACTGGCGGAACAATGATTAGCGAAGAAAGCGGATTCAAATTAGAAAACGCTGATTTAACTTTCTTAGGGAAAGCAGAAAAAATTACAATTGATAAAGACAACACAACAATCGTAAACGGTGCGGGTAAAAAAGCTGACATCCAAGCGCGTGTTAATCAAATCAAAGTTCAAATAGAAAACACAACATCTGAATACGATAAAGAAAAATTGCAAGAGCGTTTAGCTAAATTAGCTGGTGGTGTTGCAGTATTGTATGTTGGTGCTGCTACCGAAGTTGAGATGAAAGAGAAGAAAGACCGTGTTGATGATGCATTAGCTGCTACACGTGCTGCTGTTGAAGAAGGAATTGTACCAGGTGGTGGAGTTGCTTACATCAGAGCGGTATCTGCTTTAGAAAAATTAAAAGGTGATAACGATGATGAGAACACAGGTATTCAAATTGTACGTCGTGCAATTGAAGAGCCACTTCGTCAAATTTGTGCTAACAGCGGAATCGAAGGTTCTATTGTAGTTCAAAAAGTAAAAGAAGGAACTGGGGATTTTGGTTTCAATGCTCGTACTGAGAAATTTGAAAACCTTTTCAAAGCAGGTGTTATCGATCCAACTAAAGTAAGTCGTGTTGCATTAGAAAACGCAGCTTCTATCGCAGGTATGTTATTAACTACTGAGTGTGTATTAGCTGATAAGAAAGAAGATAAAGTTGCTATGCCAGGCGGAATGCCAGGTGGCATGGAAGGAATGATGTAATCAGTGTTTCTAAATAAATCAAAAACCCCATCTTTTGAAAAAGAGATGGGGTTTTTTGTTGAAAATATTTATTTGTACGTAAATAATCCGTATATTTGCGAAATAATATTAAAGCAATGTTACAAAATAATTTAAATATAGTACAAGCAAGATTTGACACTCGCTTGTCAAAGGAACAAAAGGAGTTGTTTGAGTACGCCGCACAATTAGGTGGTTTTAGAACCTTAACCGAATTTGTAATTAATTCAGTGCAAGAAAAAGCAAAAGCTATTATTGATGAGCACAGTACTATTTTAGCTTCTAAAAAGGATAAAGAAATTTTCTTTAATGCTATGCTTAAATCTGCTGTGCCCAATAAAAAATTAAAAGCGGCCGCTGCTAAGTATAAAAAAAGTATTGCCAAAAAATGAGTTATGTCGCAATTCCTTTAGACGCCGCCTTTAAAAAGGATGGATTCTCATGTGGTAAAGCTGCATTAGATATTTATATACAAAAACAAGTTAGTCAAGACATAAAACGAAAGTTAGCGCTGTGTTTTGTTATTATAGAAAATAAAATAATAAAAGGCTATTATACATTGTCAAACAATAGTATTCCGCAAGAACAAGTTCCTGATGAGATTAGAAAAAAACTTCCGAAATCGTATACAGGAATTCCAACAACATTGCTTGGTAGATTAGCAGTTGACGAAAAATTTAAAGGACAAGGGATTGGTGAAACTTTATTGTTGGATGCCTTAAAAAGAAGTTATGATGTTTCAAAAAGCAGTATTGCTTCTATGGCTATAATTGTTGATCCTATTGATGAAGAAGCGGTATCTTTTTACAAAAAGTACGGATTTATAAAGTTACCTGATAGTTGTAAAATGTTTATTGCAATGAAAACTGTTGGTAATTTGTTTGATTAATCCAAATCCGTAATAGTTCTAGCTCTATCTACTAGTGAA
>CANJJP010000251.1 GCA_947474485.1 Bacteroidota bacterium
GATAAAGAAAATAAAGAATTTTATGACAAAACCGAGGTTTACAAACCATCTGACCTTAATAATCAACATTATAAAATTAACTATATAAGTAAAGCAAGTATTATTGTACAAGTTTTTACTAATCGTAATGGCAGTAGTTCTGAACTTTATGTTGCTAAAATTGTCGCAATTGACTCAACTAATTACGACGGAGCAATTTTGCAAATAGTTTCAGAATTAAATGGCAACAAGGTTCAAACTAAGTTTAACCCGCTACAAATAGCAAACTCTGATTCTACATTTCAAGGTGAAGATATATGCCTATATGGTTTTCCAGCACAATATGACGGGTCGATTGATTTAATGTTAAAAGATCAAAGTACACTTACATTTGGGAAACATAGTGGATATGATTATGTTTTTAACACTGATTATGGATTTATAAAAACCGATGCTGCTATAAACAGCGGTAATAGCGGAGGTCCTGTTTTTAATAACAAAGGCAAAGTGATTGGCATGTCAACTGCTGCAAACAATAAAACCAATACTGGTTTTATTGCTGGTATTAATGGTATGTATTATATCGGACAAAAGGATACATCAGTAGGAAAAAGATTAGAAAAATTAGGCTTGAGATGGCCTCCAAATAAAAACGTCAACAAATCTGGCATCGTTACTTATCCTAAAGTTGTTATACCAAGTGAGGCAACTTTAAAAAAAATTAATATTGAAAATAAAAACACAAGAAGGTTTAAGGGCGGTTTTTGGTATTTTAAAGCGGGAATAAAAGTGCTTAACAAGGATCGTATATTGTTTAATCAACCAGAAACAAAAGCAATATTGGTAGGTGGTACAGTTAAAATGAAAACTTTGGGTGGATTTCAATATGAACTAGGTAAAGTTTTTACACTTTGGAGAGTAAACGAAACAAATAAATTATCGTTAGACTGGACCATTGCAAGCGTTTCCTTTTATAAGCAAGATTGGTCGGGTTCAAATTTTTTAAGTGATACCCTTAAAAGTATATATACTTATAACTCTTCTGCTAAGGCAGTAAAAATTAACACGAAACTTGGTTTAATGTATAGCATACTAATTAAAAAAGCTATAACTGTTGATGTTTTTTATAAAGTAGGTATTAGTACTGAATATAATACTTTTGATGTTGGTGCTATTAGTCAAAAATTAACTTATACACGAAACGATACAATAAAACTTCAAGAAACGAGGAATGTAGGTTATCAGGCAAATGGTTTAAACCATAATTTCGGATTTAATGTAAGGTATAAAGTTTTTATGTTTAGTATTGATGTTTGTTTTGGTAAAGTAAAATACATTAATACTGGAGATTTCGCTTATCCTAAAACAGAATGGACAACAACTTATTACTTTAGTCCAAACTACACAAGCATTAGTGGATCACAAATTGTAAGAAATATAAATATGTCATTGGGCTTTGCTTTGGGAGGTAACAAACGTTGGAAAAAATTAAAAGACTAAATTGTGTTTATAAAATATAAATTTCATAATTGTTTTTTCATTTACTTATGTTTCATATTCCCTTCTTTTATTTACGCTCAAAATTCTAAATTAGATTCATTAAAAATTGTTCTGAAAAAAAGTAATTCTGCTTTGGAAAAGGCTAGAGCATGTGTTTCTATTGCAGATGAATTGTATATTAATGATTTAGATACAGTATTGCCACTTTCTGAAGCTGCCTTGAAGTTATTAGAAGACATAAAAATTAGTAATGAAGCGCAACGGCAAGATGTACTTACAATAAAAGCTTGGGCAATAAACAATATCGGATATGTGTATAAAAATTATGGTAATCAGTCAAAAGCGTTATTTTACTTTTTACAAGCTTTAAAAATACGTGAGCAAATTAATGATGAAAAAGGAATTATTGAATCGTACAACAATATGGCTTCCGTTTATAATGCCCATGGAGACTCTGAAGGAGCATTAAAATACTATAAAAATGGTCTAGAAATGGCTCGCAAAATTAAGGATATAAAAGGCGAGGCTAATATTTTAAATAATATGGCAATTATATATGAGGGTGATTCGGCCACTTATGATCTGGCATTAAATTATTTTACTAAAAGTTTAGAACTTGAAACTACCTTAAATAATTCCACAGCTATTGGAAAGATATTGCACAACATAGCTGTTCGTTATCAAAACAAGGATGATTACACAAAAGCCAAAGATTTTTACAATAGAAGTATAGTTATTAAGACACAGAATGAAGATACAAAAGGTTTAATGAATACATTTAACTCATTAGCAAATTTAGAATTCGAGAAAGGTAATACTGCTGAAGCAGAAAAACTAGCGGAAAAATCATTAAAGTTTGCAGAGGAATTGGAGCTTACTTATGGCATAATACAAGCATCTCAAACATTATATCAAATATATTCTATTCAAAATAAATGGCAAAAAGCTCTGCAAATGCATGAAATTTATTCGGAGTACAAAGACTTACAAATTGAAGAATCAAATTCTGACGAAACAACGCAAATGCAAATGCAATTTGAGTTTGATAAGAAAATGGCTGCTGATAGTTTAAAAGTTGTTGAAGAGCAAAAGCTAATAGCCGAACGATTTAAATCAGAAAAAGTTCAGCGTTATGCTTTGTACGGTGGCTTATTGCTCGTTGCTATTTTTGCCGTCTTTATGTTCAATAGGTTTAAAGTTACACAAAGGCAAAAACAAATTATTGAAATTAAAGAAAAGGAAACCTATCAACAAAAAGTACTTGTTGAAGAACAGAAACATTTAATAGAAGAAAAGCACAAAGAAATAACTGACAGTATAAATTACGCCGAGAGAATTCAAAGAAGTTTTTTAGCTACAAATGATTTACTTAAAGAAAATTTAAAAGATTTTTTTGTGTTTTTTCGTCCTAAAGATGTAGTGAGTGGTGATTTTTATTGGGCTACCAAATTAAACGATAATCGTTTTGCTCTAGTTACTGCAGATAGCACAGGTCATGGTGTACCAGGCGCGATTATGAGTATATTAAACATATCATCCATAGAAAAAGCTATAGACAAAGGGAATACAGAAACCGCAGAAGTTTTAAACCATACAAGACAAACTATTATTGACCGTTTAAAAAAAGATGGTAGTATTGATGGTGGAAAGGATGGAATGGACTGCAGTCTTATTTTTTTTGATTTTCAAAAAAATAACATTCAATATTCAGCGGCAAATAATCCCATTTGGATTATAAGAGAAAATGAATTAATCGAACTGAGACCTGATAAAATGCCTATTGGAAAACACGATAAAGATAATATCTCCTTTACTCAACATGATTTTGGCCTAAATAAAGGAGACTTAATTTATACTCTAACAGATGGCTTACCAGATCAATTTGGAGGACCCGTTGGTAAAAAATTCATGTATAAAAAACTAAAAGACCTACTTATTTCTATTTCAAATGAGAACATGAATAATCAACAAGACATAATAAATAAAGCATTTAATGATTGGAAAGGCTCGCTGGAACAAGTTGATGACGTTACTTTAATAGGGATAAAAATCTCATAGCTACTAGTTAAAACCGAATCATTACAAAATAAATTAATCCTCATTTCTAATCCACCTTAACCACTTCCCTATCCTTTACGTAAACTAAATATTTATCAACTGTATCGTATCCCAATTGCTGCAGTGCATTAGCATAATCATTCAATTGCTCATCATACGCATCCGATTGTTTACCTGTTTTAAAATCAACGATAATACTGTGTTTATCTTTTAAAATTAATCTATCGGGGCGCAGTACTTTTCCTGAGGCTGTCATCACTTCTTGCTCGTTCATAGCTTCTAAGCCTTCTGCAAAAAACGGGGCAATTGTTGGGATGTTCAATAATTCTTTTAATTCGTTTGCAATTTCACTTGCATCGCTTGCTGCAAACAAACCTTCTTGCTCACAGGATGCAACAGCTGCATCAATATCGTTTACTGTGTTTATTTTAGATAAAATATAATGGATTAAAACACCTAACTCTTTACTTTCGCTTAGTTGTTCTTTTAATAAGAGCTCTGAATTTTCTTTAATGCTAATTACACGATTCCAATTGTTTACTTTTA
>CANJJP010000252.1 GCA_947474485.1 Bacteroidota bacterium
AATGAATTTTTGCTTATAAATAAGGAAGTCTTTCTTAGCAAAAAGCCAATAAATACAGAGGAGATTAAGAGCCATGGCCTTATCGGTATGGAAAGGGTTCTAATGCCAAATCAAATTATTTTTGTAGCATTTTACATCACTTAATACTTAGGCTTAGATAATATTACAGCAAAAGTT
Source organism: Bacteroidota bacterium (assembly GCA_947474485.1). Classification (GTDB taxonomy): domain Bacteria; phylum Bacteroidota; class Bacteroidia; order B-17B0; family Aurantibacillaceae; genus JADJDM01. Next base: position 178 of record CANJJP010000252.1, read on the forward strand.
ATACGTATTACCCAACAGTTGCTTTCGCATCAATCGACTTCGAATCCAATGCATCACGAAGCCCATTACCAACTAACATAAAGGCAAGTACCATTATCATAATAGATACACCTGGAATAAAAGTTAAATGAAAAGCATCAGAAGTAAAAATATATGCCCAATGGTCGTTAATCATTTTTCCCCAACTTGCTTTTGGTGGCTGAGCTCCAATTCCTAAGAAACTTAAACTTGCCTCAGTTAATATTGCGCTTGCAAAGTTAGATGCTGCAATTACAATTACAGGACCCATTATGTTTGGTAATACGTGGCGTAAAATTAAACGATGGTTTTTAAAACCTAAAGCACGCCCCGCTTCAATAAATTCTTTTTCTCTTAATGATAGTACTTGTCCACGCACAATACGGGCAACCTCTACCCACATAGTTAAACCAACAGCCACAAACACTTGCCAAAATCCTTTTCCTAAAACTAATGTAATTGCAATTACTAATAATAATGTTGGAATAGACCAAACAACATTAATTAGCCACATAATAAAATCATCTACCCAACCTCTAAAATAACCTGCAATGGCACCTAAGAAAACGCCTAAGAACAATGAAATAAATACTGCAATAAAACCAACGCTTAATGATATGCGTGTTCCAATTAACATACGACTTAATAAGTCTCTTCCTAATCGATCAGTGCCAAGTAAATATTTTTTAGTTACAAGGTGTTCTTTCTCAATAATAGATTGCATTTCTTTTACCGAGACGCCAATTTTTTGGTTGCTCTCGTATTGGTAAAACTCAATGATTCCATTTTTTTCATCGTTTTTAATTGGAAGGTTTGAGTTAATGGAATAAACTACATCCGCTAAGTTGTATCTTATTTTAGTTCCTCTGTTTGGCTCATTGCCAGTGTATTCTTCAACAACAATATCGTTACCTGAAAAGGTGTAGTCGTGAACGGTAACGTAAGTGAAATTATTTTGCTCACCATTAACCATTTTCATTAAAAAATTCACCGAATGATCCGGCTCATTTTTTTTAATTTTCAAGAATTTGATTGAGAAACCAGGCTTTTTAATTTGAAGTTCAGGTTTTTGTTCGTTAGCATCTAGAGAAGAGTCAGGACTAATTAAGTAACCTAGAATAGAAATCACTACAGAGATTACAATGATGGTTAAGCCAAACATTGAGAGTTTATTTTTTCTGAATCTCTTCCAAGCAATTTGCCCGAGTGAGTTGGATTTATCTAGTTTACTTTTTATCACAAATTAATTTATAATTCTGTCTTTCCATTTTTGTTTTATAACCAAGGAAGAAAAAAATATCACTATTAATTCAATTGGATAAAAACAAAAAAACAAAGGAAACCACCAAAGCAATTTCTTTTGTCGGTAAAAAGACGAAGTTAAAAATAATAACAAAAAATCAATTATGCACTTCATAAGGAGGCTAATTAGGAAATATTTGTTCAACTGAGCGTTAAAAACAGACAAAAGCCCCAAAATGGGCCATGAAATATTAGCAACGACAATTATTAAGCCTGTAAATGCATTAATAGGATTGTTGTTGTGTTTGTTTTTACCTGCCCAGCGTATTCGTTGTTTTATTACTGAGGCTATAGAGTTTTCGGTTTTGCATATAACTGCGGCCTCTCTATTTTTTAAATAAGTAATTTGATTTGGGTAGACTTCCTTTATTTTATTCAATAAAAACACGTCATCACCTGATGCAATGTTTTGGTTCCCATCATATCCATTTACTTTTTCGAAAGCAGTTTTTGTAAATAATAAATTTGCCCCGTTGCATAAAATAGGGTTGTTCATTTTTGCTGTTCCACCACCAACAATAGTTATTGCAAAATGTTCTATTATTTGAATTGCGTTGGTGAAATTATTGATTCCTTCTAATTTAACTTGTCCAATTACTATCGGCGCATTTGTTTGTTGTTGTTTGGATATCATTGTAGATAACCAATTTTTATTGGCAACAATATCTGCATCAACAGTAATTATTATTTCATTTTTCGCTTGTTTTATTCCGTAAGTAATTGCGCTTTTTTTTCCAATGAGGTTTTCGGGAAGAGATAGCAGTGTAATGTTTTGAATGTCGCTGAGCATGGCCGCACTGCTATCAGTTGAATGATCATTCACTATAATGATTTCCATATTATCTTGCTCGTAAACTTGGTTTTTTATGCTTTCGATACAGTTTAGTAAATTGTTTTCTTCGTTACGAAAAGGAATAATAATACTTACTGGTACATTTGAAATAAGTTTTATTGTTTCTTCCGACTTAGCCCAAAAAATCGCAATAATTAATAACCACAAAGTATAAATGGAAACAATACTAATTAGTATGTATGTAAGTAAGATCAATTTTTACTTTTCAATTGAATTTTAGAAGCTAAAATTATAAAATATCCAATGATGGAAGGCGTAATGATATTAATAAACCAGAGTGCTGTGGAGGCTGTTATAATTAATAGTTCGTTGGGAATAAACTCAGAGAATAACAACAAAGCAATCCCTGCTCTAATTGCTACTTCTATAAAACTAATCATGGGTATAGACGACATTAACATAAATGAAATAGAAACAGGAATAAACAATTCAAAGTAACTTCCATTTGCTCCGCATATTTTTAAAAGTAAAACATATTGTGACGCAAAAACAAAATAGCGCAGCATCGACCACAAAATGGTTTTTATTAAAATTGGTTTTGGGTAGTGAACTGCTCCTAAATCAAAACGCTGCAACATGCGAAGAGAAGCAACTTTTTTGTAGGCAATATCAATTTTAAAAAGGAGTAAAGTAAGAAATAACAATAAAACTCCACCTGCAACAAGCGCAATGTAGATAAGATCAGAAAACTCATGTTTTAATAACCAAAGTGCAGTACAAACTATGCCTGTTGCAACAGTTATAAATAGTTGTGTGCTGCCACATACAAAATGGGTGACAGTTATTTTGCTTCTGTGCTCGGGTTTAAAGTAAATTAATCTTCCAGCAAATTCGCCAAAGCGACCTGGCGTAACATTACCAATGCAAATGCCAGCCATAACACCTATTATTGCTTTTAGGTAGCTAATCTTTTCAATGTGCGCAGTAATAATTTTCCATTTATAACTTTCGATTAGCCAATTTGGAATCATTAAGAAATAAATAAAAGCAAAAAGTAAAAGGTTGTTTCCTAAAAAAAGCGTTTGTTTTAGAATAGCAATTTTTTCAGGCATTAGTTGGTCTTTAAGTCTAAACCACAAAAACACAAAACTTGCAAGGCCTAAAAGAATTTTAAATAAAAGTACTAGTCTTTTTTTCACTTTTTAAAAGTAATTTATTTTAGCAATAGATAATAGATGTAATGGCCAAACTTATTGTTATTTTTGTTGAGCAATGGTAAAAGAGAAGATTATATTGGGTATCGACCCCGGAACAGTTGTGTTGGGTTATGGTATTATCCAACTCAAAGGACAACAAATGTCTTGTTTGCATTGCGATGTAATCAAGTTGAAAGGCGATGATGATCACACTTTACGCTTAAAACAAATATTTGAATCTCTAACTATAGTAATAGATAAATACAATCCTGATGAATTGGCCATTGAAGCACCTTTCTTTGGAAAAAACGTGCAATCCATGCTTAAGCTAGGCAGGGCGCAAGGAGTGGCAATGGCCGCAGCTTTGCAGCGAGACATTCCAGTTTTTGAATACTCGCCACGTAAAGTAAAGCAAAGTGTTACAGGAAATGGTAATGCATCTAAAGAACAATTGGCTGTGATGGTTCAACGATTATTGGGTTTAAAAGAATTGCCAAAGTATTTGGATGCTAGTGATGCATTAAGTGTTGCTATTTGCCATCATTTTCAATCAAAAACAATTAGTAGCAAAGGTAAATCCTTTAGTAATTG
>CANJJP010000253.1 GCA_947474485.1 Bacteroidota bacterium
TTCATTAATGATTCTCCTAATTACTTTAAGATTTGAGTGAATAGTGTTTACAGAATTGTTTAATTTATCTCTTAAATGGGTTTCATAGGTTTTTAACCAATTGACTGTAATTTCATCCAGGCCGAGAACCGGCTTAGTTAAATATTTTTCCATTTTTTGAGTGACGGAATCTAATTTGTCGATTGTTCCATATTTCTTTTCACTTACTAAATCAGCTCTATATCTTTTGATGTATTCAAAGAAATTTACTGAAGAGATGCCCATTATATCGTCTTTTATCTTGCGTGTGTTTACATATTTATCATTTGTTTCTAAATCTAATGCTGTATCATGTGCATCAGCAATTTTTGATGCTAGAAACTTATTAAATCGTGCAGAATTTGGGTGTGATTTCTTAACTGATTTGTTTTTTTCGTCCCAGTCATCAACTTTTACACTTTTTCCAAGCGAAACATACCTAGATTTACTGTTTTTTGTTATTCGAATCCAAAGCGGTGATTCGTTGTTTTTGTTGACTTTATCGATTCTTAAAATGAGTTTTACAGATGCCATTATTTTAGTATTTTTTGGTTAGAGTCCTATAAAATTAGGTCAGGACTCTAAAATAATGGTAAAACATTAGGTAAAACATATGCACAATTCCTTTGCATTTCGATTTATCAATTTACACCAAAATTTTACTTAATTAATTGGAATACAGCGCAATATGATGAATGGCGTACTTTGAAAAAAGCGGTAATTTGGAACCGTCCAGACCGCAAAGCCTCAGAGAAATCTGAGGCTTTTTGGTTTTTACAGAGTTCCTTCAATATTAATTATACCTTCAAAAAAATATTCTATACAGCCCTAATTGCTTTAAGCATACTGCTGTTAATTGTTTGGCTTAGCTCTATTACATTTAGCGCTATACATTTGGATTGCAAATGGGGGTGGGTTGACTTTGGGTTTACAACTTCGGGCGGAAATATTGGATTTTTTATAATATTATTACTTACAGCTATTGCTTATACCGTGAACGAAAAAAGTATAAAACAAAAAATATTCATCTTTCTTAAATAAGCTCTTTCATTAATTATTGTTTTTGGAGTATTGGGATGGATAAATGAATTTTTTACCAAACCTATATTAAAACTGTAACGCCCAAGCCATGTGTATATGCTTGAAAAAGTGAACGAACTTGATAGGATTGACTATCTGTATACTTTAAGTAAAAAAGAAAGAGGGTCAATTTTTGCTGAAATATTGAAAGAAGATTCTTTAAAGTTTGTTGATATAGATAAAAAAATTCAAGCACATTGGGTTGAAGAAGCCGGCTTTTCTTTCCCAAGCGGACACACATTTAATGCGTTTCTATTTACAATGGTAATTTCCTACGCGATTTATTTTAATAGGAATAGACCTAAACTAAGAAAATTATTTTTCATTCCTTTTATTTGGGTACTAGGAGTTGGTGTTTCGCGAGTTGCATTGGGAGCTCACACTGCACTGGATGTTAGCGCCTGGGCATGTTTAGGAATACTGTTAGGAATGTTGTTTTTGTATATTGATTTTACACGGCATTGGTTAACTCTAAAATAGTAAACAAATTGTTTAAACCTTCTTTTGTTTCATATGACCTTTTTCAAATTAAATAATTTTCAACTATTCAAACTAAAAAACACTTTCTGCTACAAAATCCATCTCCTTTTTGGTTATTGGGTGAGCTATCTTCAACTTCCAAGCATGAAGTGCGATTTCATTGGGTTTGTAATTTTCAGTTGAACCATACAATTCGTCTCCCAATATAGGACAACCTATACTTGCAAGTTGTATGCGTATTTGATGGTACTTACCAGTGTGTAATTTTATTTCCCATAAATAAAATTCTCCATTAGGTTTTACATTATACTCCAATATTGCCTTCTCAGCATATTCAGTCCCTTCAGGAACTAAAACAGCTTTCTTCTTTTCTTTGCGATGCCAATTTTCTATTCTACTTTCTAATTGAAGCGGGGAAGCACTCGTTAATGCTAAATATTCTTTTGAAACTTCTCGATTAGCAAATTGTTCACTCAAATTTCTTAAATATTCTTTTTGTTTGGTGAACAATACAATACCGCTTGTTGGCCTGTCCAACCTGTGCAAATGTTGCACATAAGGAAGCTTTTCGCCAGTTATAGCTTTAAGATAATTCTTTACATCATGCAATAGATTAGGAAAATTATTCCTGTCTGGTTCCACCATTAATCCAGCTGGTTTATTGCATACCAAAAGTACGTCATCTTCATATAGTATGTTTGGTGCTTGCATGATGTGAAATTAAGGAATATTCGCGAATCATTGAATTTAGTCAAATAAAAATCCCCGTTTAGCATTGCCAAACGGGGATTTCTTGTTTTATAACCCTTAATTATAAAAACACTTTTATTACATCCACTTTGCAGCAAACGTTTTGAATTCGGTGCGAAGTTCATTGAAGTTCTTTTCAAATGAATCAACTAAATCTTTTTCTTTTGCATGGTATTCCGTCTTACGATGGTCAACAGCAATTGGATTTGAATTCACTTCTTTTTGTAATGCTTCTTCATTCATTTTTACAGCATGTGCAATTTCATCATTGTTGTTTTTTTGAATGATGAATTGGTTTTGGAAGTGCTCAACTTTAGCTAATACATCCTTATCGTTATTTTTAGAAGTAATTTCTTCTAAACGACTTCTCATGATAGCAACTTCGTCTTTGTAGAAATTAAGTTTACTTGTCCATTCTGCGTTTTCTGCGTGTTGATTGTAAATTGTGTCTTTAGAATTCATATTGTATAGTTTAAATTGTTTTATACTGTTTGTTAGAACAAAGTAAATTGCTTTTGAAGCAGAATTTAGTGACAATTATCAGTTTTAGAAATGAGTTATGTCAGCCATATTTTACTTGTAAAAAATGTAATTTGTATAAAACAATTTTACATGCCTGTATATCAAAAACACGGGAAAGTTCCCGATAAAAGACACGTAGTTTTCCGCAAGAAAAACGGAGAATTATATCACGAAGAGCTTTTTGGAACAGAAGGTTTTTCGAGCACATCATCATTGGTTTACCATTTAAATCCACCAACAATGGTGAAGGATATTGGAAAAGCTTATTGGGCTAAGCCAGAATTAGCTATTGAAGATAATTTAAAAGCACTTTCATTTAAAGGCTTAGAAGTTGAACCATCTGATGATTATTTAGAAAGCAGAAAAGTGTTTTTCTTTAACGATGATATGCAAATAGGAATGGCTGCTCCAACTCAAACAATGGAGGACTATTTCTTTAAAAATGCGGATTCGGATGAAATGCTTTTCATTCATAAAGGAAGTGGTCGTTGTAAAACCATGTATGGTATTGTTGATTTTGAATATGGTGATTATGTAATTATTCCACGTGGTACAGTTTACAAATTAGAATTCGACACATTAGATAATAAAATCTTATTTGTTGAAGCGCATAGTCCAATTCGTACACCAAAAAGATATAGAAATGAGTTTGGACAATTATTAGAACACTCACCATTTTGCGAACGCGATTTTAAATTACCACACTCTTTGGAAACACATGATGTAAAAGGTGATTTTAAAGTAATGATAAAAAAACGTGGAATGATTTATCCATATACTTATGCTACACATCCATTTGATGTGGTGGGTTGGGATGGATATAGTTATCCGTATGCTTTCTCTATTTTTAATTTTGAACCAATTACTGGTCGCATACACATGCCACCTCCAATTCATCAGCAATTTGAAGGCCACAACTTTGTAATCTGTTCATTCGTGCCGCGTATGTACGATTATCATCCAAATGCAATTCCAGCGCCTTATCACCACAGTAATATTGATGCAGATGAAATTTTGTATTATGTAGATGGTGATTTTATGAGCAGAAACAACATTGGTAAGGGGCAATTTACTTTACATCCTGCAGGTGTTCCACATGGTCCGCACCCAGGAGCAATTGAAAGAAGCATTGGTAAAAAGGAAACTCATGAATTAGCTGTAATGATAGATCCTTTTAAACCTTTAAAAATCACTACCGAAGCTTTAAA
>CANJJP010000254.1 GCA_947474485.1 Bacteroidota bacterium
GCTTGTTCGCAAAAATTAGAGGTAGGTCATCCTCCTGGAGCACCTTTCTTTTTGCTTATTGCACGTTTCTTTTCGCTATTCTCTGGGGGAGATGTTTCTAAAGCTGCAATGTGGGTAAATGTAATGAGTGCTTTATGTAGCTCGTTCACTATTCTTTTCTTGTATTGGTCAATTACTCGTTTAGCTCGCAAGGTTATTGTTAAGGTTGGCGAACAAATAGATGGTGGTAAAATGATTGCTATTATTGGTGCAGGTGCCATTGGTGCCTTGGCTTATACATTCTCCGATTCTTTTTGGTTCTCAGCTGTTGAAGGTGAGGTGTATGCAATGTCATCTTTTTTTACTGCGATTGTTTTCTGGGCAATTTTAAAGTGGGAAGAAGAAGCAGACCAACCAACATCAACACGTTGGTTAATTTTAATTGCATACTTAATGGGATTATCCATTGGTGTCCATTTGTTAAACTTACTTGTTATTCCTACTATTTGTTTTATTTATTATTACAAAAAATACAATTTCAGTTGGAAAGGATGGTTGGTAACAGGTATTTTATCTTTAATTCTTTTAGGTGGAATCCAAGCTGGTGTTATTCCAGGTATTGTTAAGTTATCTGCTGATTATGAGTTGTTTTTCACTAACTCAATTGGATTGGGTTTTAATACAGGAACAATTATTTACTTCGTATTATTATTAACTTTTATCACCTTCGCTATTGTTTATTCGTTAAACGGAAAAGAAAGCCATTTCAAGATCGCTTTCTACACTGCAATATTGTTCTCATTAGTTGCTATTATCAGCGGAAAAGGTGCAGGTTCAATGTTTGCACGTTTGCTTGTATTGGGTGGAATGGTAGCAGCATTGTGGTTCTTAAAAAATAAACGAGAAGTATTAAACACAATTGCATTAAGCTTTGCCATGATTTTAATTGGTTACTCTTCTTTCTTTGTATTGGTTATTCGCTCTCAAGCAAATCCTCCTATGGATGAGAATGATCCGGAAAATGCAATTACATTATTATCTTATTTAAATCGTGAGCAATATGGTGATTGGCCTATTGGATATGGTAATTATTACAATGCCCCACTAGATAAACAAAATCCTTACAAGGATGGAAATCCTGTTTTCGCAAAAGATAAAAAGGCAGGTAAATATGTTATCACTGATGATCGTAAGGCATCAATTCCTAATTACGATAAAGAATTTTGTACAGTTTTCCCGCGTATGTGGAGTACGCAAGGTAACCATGAGGCAGCATACCGCCACTGGGGTAATGTAAAAGGAAGAGCAAAGCAAATTGTTGATAATGATGGGCAAGCACAAACTGTTTTTGTACCAACGTTTAGCGAAAACTTAACCTACTTCAAAAATTACCAAATAGGTTATATGTACTTGCGTTATTTTGCTTGGAACTTTATTGGCAAACAAAATGATGTGCAAGGTTTAACTAATAATCCTACCGAAGGTAATTGGATTACCGGTTTTAAAGGGTTTGATGATAGTAGGTTGGGAATTGATACTAGCTTTTTACCAAGTAGTGTTTCAAATAATAAAGCAACTAACAAGTTTTTTGGTTTACCATTTATTTTAGGGTTAATTGGATTTGTCTATTTGATTTGGAAAAACAAGTCAACTGCATTTGTAGTTACATCTTTGTTCTTGTTAACGGGTTTAGCAATTGTTGTTTACTTAAATCAATATCCATATCAACCACGTGAGCGAGATTATGCTTATGCAGCCTCATTCTATGCCTATTCTATTTGGATTGGTTTTGGTGTATTGGCAATTTTCGACTTCTTATCTAAAAAAGCGAACGCAAAAGCTGCTGCTTTTATCGCGGTAGCTTTAAGTATTGCAATACCAAGTGTAATGGCTTCTGAAGGTTGGGATGATCACAATCGTTCTAAACGCACAATGGCCCGTGATTTCGCTGTTAACTACTTAAATAGTTGTGCTAAAAATGCTATCTTATTTACAAATGGTGATAACGATACCTTCCCTCTTTGGTACGCTCAAGAAGTTGAAGGAATTAGAACTGATGTGCGTGTTGTAAACTTAAGTTTATTGCAAACTGATTGGTATATAAATCAAATGCGCCGCGCAGCTTATGAATCAGCTCCAGTTCCATTTACTTTAGGAGAAGAAAAATATGTGCAAGGAACACGTGATGTTGTTTATTTCAATGATCAAAATTTAGGTTATGTTGATATTAAAGAACTTATGAAGTTTGTTGCTAGTGATGATATTGCAAACAAATGGCAAGTACCTGGTAGAGAAAAACCAATTGATATTTTCCCTACTAAGAAAATAAAAGTTTCGGTTGACTCGGCTAAAGTTGTAAATAACGGAACAGTTGCTAAAAACATGGCTGGCCGTATTGTTAAGAGTCTTAATTGGGAGATTAAACGTAACTACGTTCTCAAAAATGATTTAATGATAATGGACTTATTAGCTGCAAATGATTGGAATCGTCCGGTTTACTTTGCTGTTACAACAGGTTCGGAAGCATATTTAAATTTAGATAAGTACCTTCAGTTAGAAGGCTTAGCATATCGTTTAGTTCCGATCGAATCTACTCAACAAGAAATGGCTTCTGGCGGGCCACGCATTGCAGAAGATATTATGTATGATAACGTAATGAAATTTGCGGATGGTGGAATGAGTATTGCAGGTGTTTATTTGGATGAGAATAGCTTACGTATGGCGTCTAACATGCGTATTCAAATTGGACAATTAGCATCTGCATTAACAGAAAAAGGCAAAAAAGATAAAGCAGTTAAAGTGCTTGATAAAGCAATGCAGATGATGCCAGAAGCTAATGTACCTTATGATGCTACTATGTATTCTATTTGTTTAGCTTACTATCAGGCAGACGCAAAAGATAAGGCTGATAAAATAGCCGAGAAATTGTTTGATACCTTTGAAAGGGATACCCAGTTTTATAACAAAATGAAAACGGAACAACGTAATTATTATGGTTCAGATATGAGAAGAGCTTCTGATATTATGAATCGTTTGGTTACTGTTTGCGCTGCTTATGGTAATAAAGCTTTATCAGATAAATTTTTAGCAAGATTAAAAAACATTCTACCAGCTGAGGAAATTGATGCAATGAATGCACCTACGCCTGTAATGCCTTAATATTTGTAACGATGATTGTGAGTCCGCCAACTATATTGCGTAATATGTACAAGCAGTGTACTTGGCGGATGTCGCCTACAGGAGAAAAAGTTTACCTTACTTTTGATGACGGCCCAGTGCCTGCAGTAACTGAATGGGTTGCAGAATACCTTGGTAAATACAATATTAAATCTACTTTTTTTTGTGTAGGAGATAATGTGCAAAAAAATCCGGCTATTTACGAGCAATTAAAAAAAGCTGGACATACATTAGGTAATCATACCCACAATCATTTAAAAGGATTTTATACAGGTAACGAAATTTATTTTGATAATGTTAAGCAATGCAATGATATTATGCAAAGTAATTTGTTTCGCCCACCTTACGGACAATTAAAGTTTTCGCAACAACGAGTATTAGCTAAGAAATACAAAATCATTATGTGGGATGTGTTGAGTTACGATTACGCACAAAGTATTTCTCCTGATAAATGCGTTCAAAATGTTGTAAATTATACTCGCCCTGGGTCTATCATTGTTTTTCATGATAGTATTAAGGCTCAAAAAAACATTACCTATGCTTTGCCAAAAGTAATAGAACAGTTAACCGATAAGGGGTTTACGTTTGATAAGATTGTCGGGTAATTTTGAGTTTGTTAAATATTAAAAATCACTAAAATTTCTTTTTTAGTCAACCTTGTGTTATCAATAGGAACTATTTTGCCTTTAAAGCAGAAATGCTGAGTTGTAATTTACAACTCAGCATCTCAATAATTCAACACTCCATTAATTATAGTGTTCCTCTTAGCGCTTGCTCTCTTTCTATAGATTCAAACAATGCTTTAAAATTACCAGCTCCAAAACCTTTTGCTCCTTCGCGTTGGATAATTTCGAAGAATAGAGTAGGGCGGTCTTCGATTGGCTTGGTGAAGATTTGTAAC
>CANJJP010000255.1 GCA_947474485.1 Bacteroidota bacterium
ATCTTAAATACAATCGCTTGATTTACAAATGTTTGAAAATAAATAACCCAAAGCTAATTAATTTAACTTTGGGTTCTAATTATTTAAGTTGGGTAAGTTATTACAATATTAACATTGCATCACCATAAGAATAGAATTGATACTTCTCTTTTATTGCTTCTTTGTATGCTTTCATAATTAAATCGTAACCACCAAAAGCAGACACCATCATTAATAAAGTTGACTCAGGCATGTGGAAATTAGTGATCATACAATTAGCAACACTAAAATCGTAAGGCGGGAAAATAAATTTATTTGTCCAACCGGTGTAAGCGTTTAAATGTCCAGAAACTGAAACAGAAGTTTCCATAGCGCGCATAACTGTTGTTCCAACTGCACATACACGTTTTTTTGAATCTTTTGCTTTATTAATTTTATCAGCAGTAGCGCCAGGAATAATTACTTCTTCTGATTCCATTTTATGTTTAGTTAAATCTTCCACCTCAACCATACGGAAAGTTCCTAAACCTACATGCAAGGTTAAGTATTCTAAATCTATACCTTTAATTTCTAAACGCTTTAACAACTCACGACTAAAATGTAAACCTGCAGTTGGCGCTGCAACAGCACCTTCATTAGCAGCATAAACCGTTTGGTAACGATCTACATCGCTTTCTTCTACTTTACGTTTAATGTATTTAGGAAGTGGAGTTTCGCCCATGTCGTATAAACATTTTCTAAACTCTTCATACGTTCCGTCAAATAAGAAACGTAATGTTCTTCCACGAGATGTTGTGTTATCAATAACCTCAGCAACTAATGCATCGTTATCGCCAAAATATAATTTGTTACCAATACGAATTTTACGAGCTGGGTCAACTAACACATCCCATAAACGACTTTCAGCATTTAACTCGCGTAACAAAAACACTTCAATTTTTGCTCCTGTTTTTTCTTTGTTTCCATACATACGTGCAGGGAAAACTTTTGTATCGTTAAACAACATTACATCACCGTCATCAAAATAATTAATGACATCTTTAAATACTTTATGTTGAATTTTTCCTGTTTTACGATCTACAACCATTAAACGGCTTTCGTCGCGGTTTTTTGCAGGGTGCTCTGCCAATAGTTCTTTTGGCAAATTAAATTTGAATGCTGATAACTTCATATATGATTTTGATTTAAATAAGATGCACGCAACAAAGCAAGAGAAAGGTAATACGAATATTTAGTGCTTTGTTTCATTAATCTTACAGGATTAATTTGAGGGTGCAAATATACAACAAAAAGAGGCCTTTGTCAAGTAAAGATTTTGTTTTTCCCTGTTTACAAGGGATACAAGATGTGTCTTTGGTTTTTATATGATTTTTATTGGTCAAAACCTGGCCTCACAAAGCTATATGCCTTGGGAAACTCCAATTCAACGCCTCGTTTTATTTGTTGTAAAATCGAAAGTGCGTTTAGTATTACATCTTCTTGTTCGGGAAAATAAGTGTGCAATTTAGCATAAGCTGCCATGCTTTTTTCAATTGCAATCAAGGCAATTTTTGCACTTCCATCACTGTCCTTAGGGAAATCAAAATCAACTGGATCTTCAGCCTCATCAAATTTTCCGCTAAGTGCGCGCTGAATTTTTACTTCAATAAAAAACATATACCACTGCACCACTTCAAAGGCATCGCCAATATCGGCGGTAGTAGTGCCAATTTCTTCTGACGTTTTAATTCCTAAATGTCCTTGCTTAACTAATTCGCGCACCTTTTCAGTCAAATCAACATCCTCTTTAGTAAAAGCAAGTGTAAGTTTAGAGTACTTGCGACTTAAAACAGCAACACTATGCTTTTTTGCAAAATCTCTTTTTCTAAGCTCATTTTGTTGCTCTTCTTCCGAAGGTTCATAGTTTTCTATTTCACTAAAATCTATGCCCCGCTTTTCTGCTTCTTTTTTTAATAAATCAATTGTTTGTTTAAAGTTGGAAGATAAATTATCCCAAAACTCTGCATTATCCGAATCTAATTGTTCGGACGATAATTTACTAGTGCTTTCATACACTTCGCACTTACTAGTGAAAACGCACCGTTCACACCATCTATCGCAGTAATTGTGTATCCCTATTATGTTATTATCTCCCATTATTAGTTTGCTAAATTACATATTTTCTAATTGAACTAGCAAGTTCCTATTTCTGTAAAATTTGTATCTTTGTGGTCTTAAAACGAATATTATGGCATCTGATAACTATCAACACCACGATTATTATTTAATGGACGAAATGCTTAGCGATGAGCACAAACTTATTCGCGAAACAGCTCGTGCATGGGTTAAAAAAGAAGTAACTCCTACAGTGGAAGAATATGCGCAACGTGCAGAGTTTCCAAAACACTGGATTAAAGGTTTAGCTGAAATTGGTGCTTTCGGGCCTTACATTCCTGCTGAATACGGCGGACCAGGCTTAGATCAAATATCATACGGTATTATTATGCAAGAGATTGAGCGTGGAGATAGTGGATTACGTTCCACTGCATCTGTGCAAAGCTCATTAGTTATGTATCCTATCTACGCTTACGGAAGCGAAGAACAAAAGAAAAAATATTTGCCAAAATTAGCAACAGGTGAGTTAATGGGATGTTTCGGTTTAACCGAGCCTGACCATGGATCTAACCCAAATGGAATGATTACTAACTTTAAAGATAAAGGTGATCATTACTTATTAAATGGTGCTAAAATGTGGATTTCAAATTCACCATTTGCTGATATTGCAATTGTATGGGCAAAAGATGAAGCTGGTGAAGTAAGAGGTTTAATTGTTGAGCGTGGTTCAGAAGGTTTCACAACTCCTGAAACGCATGGTAAATGGAGTTTACGTGCAAGTGCAACTGGTGAGTTAGTATTTGATAATGTAAAAGTTCCTAAAGAAAATTTATTACCAAACGTAAAAGGTTTAAAAGGCCCATTAGGCTGCTTAAATAGCGCGCGTTATGGTATAGCTTGGGGTGTTATTGGTGCAGCTTTAGATTGCTACGATAGCGCTTTACGTTACAGTAAAGAGCGTGTTCAATTTGGCAAACCAATCGGGGCATTTCAGTTAACACAAAAAAAATTAGCTGAGATGATTACTGAAATTACTAAAGCACAATTATTAACGTATCGTTTAGGTCAGTTAAAAAATGAGAACCGTGCAACACCTGCACAAATATCAATGGCTAAACGTAACAATGTAAACATGGCTTTACAAATTGCTCGTGAAGCACGCCAAATACATGGTGGAATGGGTATTACAGGTGAATATCCAATTATGCGTCACATGATGAATTTAGAGTCAGTAATTACTTACGAAGGAACACATGATATCCACTTGTTAATTACAGGTATGGATGTTACTGGATTTAATGCTTTTGGATAATTAAGTATATTTTTAAAATTGAAAGGCTTTGCATTATATGTAGAGCCTTTTTTGTTTTAGAGAATTTAATTATTTTTAATTATGCTTAGTTCACACTTTAATAATTACAACAAACTACTTCAGCACTATGCTTCCAAAAACAGGAAAACTATGACCAAAGCTGAAGCATGCCTTTTGAAACATGTTTTATACAAAATACAAATATTAGATAATCCAATTTATACATGAGACAATATAGTTGTATGAAAATGCAGAAATTATAATCTCATTTGTATTTGGTGTAATCGCTATAGACCCTGGAGTTACAAGTAAACACAACGCTAAAGAAATGAAACACCTGTGTGGTATTTGGGATGGTAGCAATCAAAACGGAGCATGAGGTTATCATCTTTGCCAAATAGTTATAACAAATACAGAGCATACTAAAGTTGTTCCTTGTTACAGTCATTTGTGGAGTAGTGAAGATGAGAACTATCAAAGCAAACAAACTGAAATTTTTAAAGCCATGATTCACTTACTAAATACCTTGGTAACAAAGGTATATGGGCAATTGATAGAGAGGGCGATGACAACAACATTATAAAAAAGTTTATTGATGATGAAAAAACCTTTGTAACCCGTTTAAAATACAACGGGCTTATTCTTTATAAAAACAGTTTTGTGACCAT
>CANJJP010000256.1 GCA_947474485.1 Bacteroidota bacterium
GATTGCATATTTAGCATATAGTTTTTGGAAATTACTTTTATCAAACAAAGTGTAACCTGCATTCATAGGGTCGCCCACAGGTTCGTGTGAGTTAAACTGACGAATAAATCTGCCTGCACGTATATTTACACTTTGTCCTTTTTTAGCGTTAAAACGATTGTAATAACCTGCCCCGCCAAACAATTGTTTACTATCAAATCCATAACGTAAAAACGAACTCACACTTTTTATTTGAAAGGTTTCTTTGTTTCGTTTGGTATAATAAAATGCCAACTTAGCTCTCGTTCCTTCAACTGTATTATAACTTACCCAATCAAATAGAGGATTTGAGCGAAGGCTCACACCTGTTTCTCTATTGCTCATACTAAAACCATCTAAACCAAAATTAGGTTTACGAGATGCTTTTGCAACAGAATCTTTGTATTCCTTTGTTTCCTTTTTCATTAAAAGACTATCACTTTTTTTGTAATGAACATCTTCTTCTGAACTTAAAATATTAGGACGTGTGCCAACCCAAAAGCTAGTGTCTTTTTTATTTGCTTCCTCTTCAATCCTAAACACCTCGTTACCAAAGAACTTTTTAGGGAAAGGTTTATTTAAAACATAATTTGAAATTGATGCAGTGCTCAAATCCTTTGCTGCAAAACCAAATATTTTAAAATGGCTATACAATTGCATTTGCATTGGCATAAAAATACTATCGTTTACGCGCACCATTTCTTGTTTAATGTGAACGGTGTCTGCAAATTCAATTTGCGCATCCTTTGTAATGTACAAATCAGAAGAATATACTTGATAATTTTCTTCGCTTATATAAATTTCGCCATTAAACAATGGGTCGCCTTTGCGACGCGGTATTACTTTTATTTTATGAATGGGTTTATTGTTATCATAAAAAGTTCCTAAGTATTTATACTTATAACTTAACAATGCGCCATTTGCAATAGGTGAAACAAAAGGGCGTTCAGAATAAAAACCTAATTTAATCGATGCTTCATAAAAGTTAATGAATACATCTTCTACCCTATTCCAACTGAAACCTGTTTTAGTTCCTGCAACACGTGAGGCAATCATTTGTTCCTTTTTCTTATCAGGACGTTGATAGTAGAACTTTGCAACCGACTCAGATAAATAGATTATACCGAGGTTATTTGAATCAGGGAAATCCTTTTTATTGATGAAGAAAGGCAACTTTTTAGGCACTTCCAACATCTTCACATTCGACTTCATATAAATATCAGCCGAGTAAGATTGAATATTTTCTAAATTATCTTTACGGTGTTTTATTGCTTCTTTTATAATACCGTAAGCAGGGTCTTTTGCATTTGCTTTAATTACGACTTCTTGAATTTGAATATTCTCCGATTTCATTTTTACTTTAAATTCAGAAACAGCAGTATTTAAATCTATTTTTTCTTTGTGTGTTTTGTATCCTAATGTTTGAAAAGTTAATACAAGATCTTTTGCTTCTTTTAAGGTAAGAACAAACTCACCATCTGCATTGGCTGTTGTTCCTGTTGTTGTTCCTTCTATATATACATTTACAAAAGGAATTTCAGCATTAAACTCATCAATAACTTTTCCTCTTATAGTAATGTATTCTTCCTTAACACCTAAACTACGCATTATGAATGCCATTCTAAACGCATCTTCTTTATAAGCATTGTATCTTCCAGAAGCTCCGCCGTGTCCAGCTTCCATATTTGTTTTAGATAAAAGCAAATTAGTATCAGTTTTTAATTCACGCATTTTAGCAACCCATTTTGCAGGTTCCCAATATGCAACTTGAGAATCGTTATAACCAGAGGTGACAAGGATATCAGGATAGTTTTTCTTCTCTAAATTGTCGTAAGGAGAATAAGAAACCATGTACTTGTACTCTTCCTTCTTTTTAGGATTACCCCACTCTTCAAATTCGAAAGTTGTAAGTGGTAAGGTTTCATCTAACATGGTATTTATAACATCCACAAAAGGTACATCAGCAACGATACATTTAAATAAATCTGGACGTATATTATTTACCGCTCCCATTAATAAACCTCCAGCGCTTCCCCCATTTGCAGCAAGTTTTTTTGAAGATGTGTAACCTTGTTTAATTAAATACTCTCCACAATCAATAAAATCAGTGAAAGTATTTTTCTTCTTTTGCATTTTTCCATCTTCGTACCATTGCATTCCCAAATCATTACTACCGCGGATGTGAGCTAGTGCGTAAACAAAACCTCTATCCATATAGCTTAAAATATTTGCCCCGAATCCAGGAACAGTAGGTGCGCCATAAGAACCATAAGCATATAAAAGGCAAGGATTATTTCCATCCAATTTAATTCCTTTTTTATGAGCAATGGTTATAGGTATTTGTTTGCCATCACGAGCTGTTGCATAAATACGTGATGTTTCATAATCATTGGGGTTAAATACTCCGAGAATAGTATCCTGCAACAATAATTTTTTCTCGGAACTTACTAAATCATAAGAAAATGTTTTAGAAGGTGTAACAAAGTTAGAGTACGAAATCTCCAACTCCAATGATGTATTGTAATCGAAATTAGGAACAGAATAACCAATACCAGTGAATTGTATCTCTGTTTCAAAAAAGCGTTCTTCTTTTGTTTTTCTGTTTATAATGCGAATTCGATTTTGGGCGTTTTCTTTTTCATTTAAAATTAAATAGTCTTTTAAAAACTGATAGCTTTCTATAAAAACATTTTCACGTGCTGCAATGTAAGGCTTCCATTTATTAGGATCGTTTTGCATAATAGGAGTAAAATCAAGCCTTCCGTTAATTGCTTTGTAATTTGAATAAACAGAAAATTCATTCCCTTCTAAATGATCAATAGAATAAATCCAATCAGGTGAACGCTTTAAATATAAAATTGGTTTAACAGCTTCGCCATTTGCAGGCAAATACCATGTTTCACTTGATTTTGTTTTTGCTACATTAATAAAGATAAATTTATCGGAAGTAGACCGAGAAATATTTATCTCCATGGTTTTATCTAATTCTTCAAAAATCAAACTATCGCTCGTAACTGGAGTTCCGATAACATGTTTGTAAACGCGGTACTGACGAATTGTTTTTTCTTCAGGCTTGGTGTAATAAACCGTTTTATTATCCATAGCCCAAACTAAGTTCATGACTTTGTCTATTTTTTCAGGAGCATAAGTTGTATCCTTTTCAATATTCTTTAAAAAATAAGTTTGTACTCTGCCACCATTATTATCGATACCATAATAAAGTAAAGACTGGTCGGGACTAATTTTGTAGCCACTTAAACTCACATAAGGTTGTTCTTCAGCTAATTTATTCACGTTTAAAACAACAACTTCTTTAGCTTCTGCTGTATCTCTGCGTCTTAAAATGATTGGGTAATCTTTTCCCTTCTCATATTTTGTATAATACAAATAACCCTTTGATTTATTAGGGCGAGTAACAAATGCTTCTTTTCTGCGATTCTTAAATTCTTCGAATAATACTTTTTGCAGAAAAAGAGATTCCTTCATTATATTATCTGCGTATGCATTCTCAGCATAAAGGTGATTAATAACTTCGGAGCTATTTTTATCTCGCAACCAAAAGTAATTGTCGATTAATGTATCACCATGTATAATGAGTTGATTGGGGATTTTTTTTGCAACAGGAGGAATGAATTCCTGAGCAAGTCCTTTAATGGAAATTAAAAGGAAAATTGAAATGATATATATATACTTCACAGAGATAAGACGAATTTTAAAGCGATTAAGTTACAATAATCATAAAAACGCAGCTTACCACTTAAAATTATGTTGAAAAGAATTTCCCTAAAAAAAGCCAAATTAATTTTGCGGATTAAAAGAAAAGCATTTACTTTGTAACACAAAGCACTTTAACCATGAATCAAAACGAACATGTAGAAGCCCTGCAAGACATCAGAAAAATGATGCAACGCTCGAGCAGATTTTTATCACTTAGCGGTTTATCAGGAGTATTTGCCGGAACATACGCATTAGGCGGGGCATATATTGCTTATTTATGGCAACAAGAATTTTTAAAGGA
>CANJJP010000257.1 GCA_947474485.1 Bacteroidota bacterium
ATATGAGCAAGAAAAATTTATCCTAAGCTTATCTAGTTGGGTTGATTGGGCTCAAATTAAATTGGGGGCAATGGACTGAAAAAAACAGTTGGTGTTTAGTCTTTAATATTATTTCACCAAAACCTTCGCTTCCAACATATCCATTATTGCATAACTTACACCCTCGCGTCCAAGGCCACTATCTTTAATTCCACCGTAAGGCATTTGATCAAAACGTAAGGTTGGAACATCGTTATGAATTAGCCCTCCAACTTCTAAATTTTGCATACAATAATTTAATTCATCAATTGAGTCGGTAAACACACCGCATTGTAAACCAAAGCGAGAGTTATTAATTGTGTTTACTGCTTCTTCAATGTTGTTTTGATATTTTTCAATAGTGATGATTGGTGCAAATACTTCTTCAGCATACACTTTCATGTTCTTACTGCAATTGGTTATTATGGTTGGTTCTAAATAATTTCCGTTTCTCTTTCCTCCCGATATTAATGTTGCCCCGCTTTCAACGGCTTCATTTATCCATTGTTCAGCACGAATAGCATTTTCTTCATCAATCATTACGCTAAAGTCGGTTGTTGCTTCCATAGGATTTCCTGATGACAAAGTTTGCGTTTCTTTTTTTAATGCCTCAACAAATTCATTATACAAACTTTCATGAACAACAAAACGCTGCGCATGAATACAAATTTGTCCACTATATGCAAACGCGCCAGTTAAACATTTTTTAATGATGCTATTAATGCTTGTTTTTTCTGTAACGATTACTCCTGCGTTTCCTCCAAGTTCTAAAACAACTTTTTTCTTTCCTACATTGGTTTTCATTTTCCAGCCAATTTCGGGAGAGCCAGTAAAGCTTAATAATTTTATTCTTTCATCGCGCACTAATAATTCGCCTACGGTTCTATTACAAGGTAAAATAGATACTGCACCTTTTGGCAAATCAGTTTCTGAAATAATTTTCGCCAAGGCTAAAGTTGATAAAGGCGTTTTGCTTGCAGGTTTTAAAATAATAGGACAGCCACTTGCAATAGCAGGAGCAATTTTGTGCACTGCCAAATTCATCGGGAAGTTGAACGGCGCAATGCCAGCAACTAAACCAAGAGGAAAATAATTAATGATACCTTCTTTGTTTACCCCGATTGGAGTCCAGTCTAATGATATGTATTCTTTTGGTAAACGTTTGCTTTCTTCAGCAGCAATTAAAAATGTTTGTGCCGAACGATCAATTTCTGCTAAAGCATATTTTATTGGTTTTGCACTTTCTAAACAAAGTAATGCTGCCAATTCTTCTCGTTTATTTTTAAGTTGATTTGAGATATAACGAAGAGTTTCAAACTTTTTAAAGCTGGGCAAATTCTTTAATTCTTTTTGAACCTTTAATGCTTGTTCAATTGCAAAGTTTAAAATGGTTTCATCAGCAAGATAAGTATGAGCAAACTCTTTATTATCGTATGGATTTATAACAGCTAATTTATTAGGTGTAGAAATAAATTCGCCTGCACAAAATAGTTTGTATTCTATCGACATATTAATGAAGGATTTTAAAAACCAATTCCTTTAAAAGCTCGCCGTGTGTTGTGCTTGGATTATCAATCCCTTTCGATTTTAAATCGGCTTCCCTTAAATGACTAAAAATCATTTTTAACTTTGCAGTTCCAAAGTTGCTTGCGGCACGCTGGTATCCTTCAACAAAAAAGGGATTTACACCTAGTTCTTTGGCTGCGCTAAATTTGTTTTTATCAACCACAAAATGATACAGCAACACTTTGTTAAAGTAGTTATACAAATTACTTAAAACTAAAACAATTGGATTGTCTTTAGGATTTGCCGCAAAATAGTTAATGATTTGATTTGCTTTTAAAACATCTTTTTTTGCAAGCGCATCTTGCAATTCAAACACGTTAAAATCTTTACTAATTCCAATGTTCTCTTGTATTTGTTCTATGCTAATTTCGGCACCAGCTGGTATACTGATAAACATTTTATCTAACTCGTTCGAGATTTTTGAAAGGTCGTTTCCTAAATAATCTGCAAGCATTTGCGAAGCACGAGGATTTATTTTATAACCTTTTTCTTTAATGTATTCGTTTACCCAAGCAGGAATTTGATTCTCGTACAATTTATCTGATTCAAGATAAACCGCCTTTTTTTGTAATGCTTTGTATAGTGCAGTACGTTTGTCTATTTTTTTATATTTAAGACAAATTACTAAAATGGTTGACGGCTGTGGATTTTCTACATAGTTTAAAAAAAGATTTGGCGCAGGTGTTTTTTTCTCACTTTCATCTTTTTCTGCTTTTGAAAATTCTTTAATATTCTGAGCTTCTTTTATAATAACCACCTGGTATTCACTCATCATTGGAAAACGCTTGGCTGCGCCAACTATCGCGGCCATATCTAAATCACTTCCGTATAAAACACTTTGGTTAAATTCGCGCTCACTTTCATCTAGCACGTTGTGTTCAATAAAATCGCTAATCTTATCAATGTAAAATGGTTCTTCACCACATAAAAAATAAACCGGCTTAAAGATTTTACGCTTTAAGTTGGTCATTATTTCTTCAAACTCTTTCATTAAATATTATTTATTGTCTTTAAGAAAATGTATTACTTTATTGGCAATCACTAATTAAAACTTAAGATGTTTTACAGATACACCTGTGTTTTGTAATTCTTTTAATGAATCAATTCCAATACGTAAATGTGCTTCAACAAAACTACTTGAAACTTTTTTGTCACTCTCTTCTGTTTTAACTCCTTCTGGAATCATTGGTTGATCGCTTACTAATAGTAATGCACCCGTAGGGATTTCGTTATGAAATCCAACACTAAAAATAGTTGCTGTTTCCATATCAATTGCCATGGCGCGCATTTTACGAAGATGTTCTTTAAACTCTTCATCATGCTCCCATACTCTGCGGTTGGTAGTAAAAACAGTTCCAGTCCAATAATCCGAACCACTTAAACGTATTGTATAGGAAATTGCTTTTTGTAAATTAAATGATGGTAATGCTGGCACTTCAATTGGTAAGTAGTCGTTAGATGTTCCTTCACCTCTAATTGCTGCAATGGGTAAAATAAAATCGCCAATTTGATTTTTCTTTTTTAATCCCCCACATTTTCCTAGAAACAATACTGCCTTTGGTGAAATTGCGGTTAGTAAATCCATAATGGTTGCGGCCATTGCGCTTCCCATACTAAAGTTGATGATTGTAATGTTGTCGAAAGTTGCAGATTGCATAGGCCTGTCGTTACCTTCAACTTCAACCTTATTCCATTCAGCAAACATTTTAACATAACCACCAAAATTGGTAAGTAATATGTATTCGCCAAAGTCTTCTAATTTTTTTCCAGTGTAACGAGGCAGCCAGTTGTTTACGATTTCTTCTTTTGTCTTCATAAGTATATTTTGAAATAATTTATAATAGCTACATTTGTAATACTTATCAAAGTTAACTTTAAAACGCCTTGCTACCAAAATTAAATTTCCCTGATTATGAATTTCGTTTTAAAAAAAACGATAAAGGCGGTTTAATGATATTCGATTGTATTCGAAAAAAATTTGTTGATTTAACTCCTGAGGAATGGGTGAGGCAAAACATGGTTTTATATCTAATTCATCAAAAACATTATCCTAAAAGTTTATTTTCAATAGAAACTGGATTAAAATTAAATAAAACACAAAAGCGTACTGATGTTATTATCTATAATATCGATAAAAAGATTACTCTTTTAGCCGAATGTAAAGCGCCGAATGTAAAAATCACTAAAAGAGTTGCAGAACAAGCATTACGTTACAATTTGGTTCATAAGGCTGAATATGTAATTTTAACAAATGGTCTTGTTCATGTTTACTATCAAATAGTTCATGGAATGCCTGAACAAATTATAGATATGATTGATTACAAGTAGTTTACGATAAATAAATAGTTTATGCCGTTTATCATTAAAATTGCTCGTTAGTAAAAAATAATGAATATAATTGCAGAGTATACTTATAATTGAACTTTGAATATTAGTTTTAAAAAACTATA
>CANJJP010000258.1 GCA_947474485.1 Bacteroidota bacterium
AAAATAGAAAAAATAACAGAAATATTTAAAGAACTTTTATTTGATACCGAAGAAGGGTGGTTTTAGTGATAAAAAATAAGTTGGCGCATGAAAATTTATTCAGGCAATCAACAAGTAATACTTTAAAAATAATAACTCGGACTCCAGATGATTCATACATCATAAATTATACTGGAAAGTAATTGACAACATTAAAATTACAAACCCAGAAAAATTTTGGAGTGCATCTAAATATTTAGTGATTACTAAATAAACAAGGCTTCTATTTCAAGTTGCGGCAGGCAGTTGAAGGAATTCAGCTGCCTGTTTTTTGTAAACCAAAAAATATAGTCCTTTGTGAAAATTAACAATCGAATAGTTACCTATCCTAAGTATACAAAGATAATTAATCAAATCCCAAGTTTAAACCATTTACTCTGCGTTAAAAACCTTTTAAATATCTTTCTTATATTTGAATAAAATTTAAACTAAAAACATGAAAAAAATTTACTCTTTATTCTTTATCTTATTCTTTGCAATCACAGTAAAAGCAACTAATTACAACATTACTATTAGCGGACTTTCTTATTCGCCAAGCACATTAAATGCGGTTGTGGGCGATGTAATAACTATATCTGCAAGCGGAGTTCACCCATTAGTAGAGGTGGCGCAAAGCACATGGAACAGCAATGGTAGCACGCCGTTATCTGGTGGCTTTGGCTCTCAAACATCTGCCTTCACTTTTACACTTACAACTTCAGGGACTATATATTACGTATGTTCCAACCATATAGGCGCAAGCATGAAGGGGCAAATTATGGTTTCTGCAGCTACAAACTTAAATTCTATTGGAAAAAATTTCGATGTAATGAATATTTTCCCTAATCCAATAAAAAGCGAAATGAACATAGAAATTAAAAGTTCTATATCATACAAAACAACTATAACACTTAACTCGATAAAAGGAGAAGTACTAGGCTATCTAATCGAAGATGCACAAATACTTCCAGGTGTAAACGCTTTTAAATTTACTTTACCTCCAACACTTAGTGAAGGAACGTACTTGATTTCCTTCACTGATGGCAAAAAAGCATTTGTATCAACAATTATTAAAGAAGAATAACATAATCAAAACAATTATAAAAAACGCATCACGATAAATCGGATGCGTTTTTTTTATTTTAATTGCGTCATTAATCCGCGTTGGATTTTAATTAAGCTCAGGTATAAGCGAAGCTTAACATACATTAAACGCTATCTTTTTCTTCAATTTTTATCTTCTTCCCTTTGTATTCAACAACATCGCCTGGTTTTAATTTGGCTCTGTAACGAGTTTCAACTTCACCATTTAATTTTATCAAACCATCATCTACCAAATGTTTCCCTTCGCCACCACTGTTCATCCAACGCATTACTTTTATTAATTGTAACAACTGAATGTACTCGCCTGTCATTTTAAATGTTTCCATGGTGCTAAATTACTAATTATTTAATGACTAAGTTTTCTGATCTCTAAAGTGCCTCAACATTTCACCATAATCCATATTATTAGCAAAAGCAAATAAACATTGGGCAATGCGCTTTTATTTTGTTTCGATGGTTTTAGCCGAATCAATCCACTTAAAATAATAGTTTTGATGTGAGCGGAGCAATTTATCAAAATTTCTTTTTGCTTTTTTATCTTCCTTCAAGCAAGCTATTAACTCCTCGTTTAATTGGAATTCTTCCCTATCAATTGTTAGTTGTAAAATGGCAGAATCTCCTTTCTGTTTTTTTGTCCCTTTTCGCATCTATGCGTTAATAGGTAAAATGAAGTCTACTTCTCCCATTGGCATTAAAGCCGCTCGTGCAAATTTAAAGAAATCGATTTTTCCTTTTACGCGAAATGATTTTTTTGTTCCAGGATTTAATTTTTCTATTTGTTCCGAAGTCACAACAATGTATGTGCAGCCAGTTTTCTCACCTCTCTTGTCAAATTTTTGAAGTTCGGCTTGAAAACTAAGCATGACTAGTCGATTGTAGCAATTACTTTTAACTCAATTGCAATTGGTGTTGGTAAACAATTTATTTCAACTGTTGTGCGGCAAGGTAAATTTTCTTTAAAATAATCAGCATAAATACGATTGTATGTTTTAAAATCATCTTTCATGTTTGTCAAGAAAACTTGTACATCTACAATTTTATCCCAACTACTTCCAGAATCTTCTAAAATATATTTGATATTACGAAATACGCTGTGGCATTGCTTTTCTATATCATAAGAAACAATATTTCCATTTGCATCTAACTCCACACCTGGAATTTCTTTTTTACCACGCTCGCGCGGACCAACGCCCGACAAGAATAATAAATTTCCCACTTTACGCGCGTGAGGATACAAACCAACTGGTTCAGGCGCTTTTGATGATTCTATTTTATCCGACATGTTATTTTAATTACGAATTACTAAATTACAATTTTATTTTAAATTCACTTTGTATGCTTGCAAAAACATGTTAGATGCGAGGCGTTTTCAAAGTATTGAAATTAGGAGTTTACCTTTGTAATTGACTAATTTAAATACTGAAAACAACGACGCAGATGACGTTTTTTTGCAAGCACTACTTTCCAAACTTTTGCTTTAATGCTGCTAAAGCAGATCCCATATCATTTGAATCGTATTTTATCTCTTCTTTTTTAGGGGTAGAGCTTCCACGTTGTGTTGGTTGTTCAGGATCACTTTTCATTGAAAGAGCAATTCTATTTCTTTTCAAATCTACTTCCATCACCGTAACATTAACTACTTGTTGCACCTTCACTACTTTATTAGGATCATCAACAAAGGTGTCCGACAAATGTGATAAATGTACTAATCCATCTTGATGAACTCCAACGTCTACAAATGCTCCGAAGTTTGTTACATTCGTTACAATTCCTTGTAATTTCATTCCTACATGTAAATGCTCAGGCTTTTCAATTCCTTCTGCAAAAGAAAATACTTCAAAAGATTTACGAGGATCACGCCCTGGTTTTTCTAATTCCTTCAGGATGTCTTGAAGAGTAGGTAAACCAATGGTTTCAGATACGTAATTAACTAATTTAATTTGTTTACGAAGTTCTTTGCTTGTCATTAATTCATCAATGCCACAACCCACATCAGTAGCCATTTTTTCTACTACATGATAACTCTCAGGATGGACCGAACTTTTATCTAAAGGATTTGCCCCGTCTCTAATTCTTAAAAAACCAGCTGATTGTTCAAACACTTTTTCGCCCATGCGTGGAACTTTCAATAATTCCTTTCGTGACTTGAACGGTCCGTTTTCATTTCTATATTCAACAATATTTTGTGCTAATGCAGGACCCAAACCTGAAACGTACGTAAGCAATTGTTTGCTGGCTGAATTTAATTCAACACCCACTGCATTTACACAACTTCCAACTACTTCATCCAATTTATTTTTTAAAAGCGATTGGTCAACATCATGCTGGTATTGACCTACACCAATTGACTTTGGATCTATCTTAACTAGCTCTGCTAATGGATCTGCTAATCTACGTCCAATACTTACAGCTCCACGCACTGTTAAATCGTAATCTGGAAATTCTTCACGCGCTACATCTGATGCAGAATACACAGATGCCCCGCTTTCGTTTACCATGATTACAGGAATGTCTTTGGGGAGCACATCAATTTTTCTAATGAACGCTTCTGTTTCTCTTCCCGCTGTTCCGTTACCAATTGCAATGGCTTCGATATTATGTTTTGCACAAAAAGCTAGAACAACATTTTCTGATTCAACAACTCGGCGTTGTGGTTCGTGAGGATAAATTACTGTTTCTTCCAATAATTTTCCTTGACGATTTAACGCAACTACTTTACAACCTGATCTAAATCCTGGGTCGATTGCTAAAATTGCTTTTTGTCCTAATGGTGATGCTAATAATAATTCACGAATGTTATCCGCAAATACTTGAATAGCTTTTGTATCTGCCAATTCTTTATGCATCATACGCATCTCCGCTTCGATGGATGATTGCAACATACGGTGATAA
>CANJJP010000259.1 GCA_947474485.1 Bacteroidota bacterium
AAAAATAGAGCGCAGGATATCACGCGAAGAAGAGGGATTAATTTTACTAATGTTAGCAAGCAAAGGAGCCCAGGTAAAACAAAAAATCATTTTTGGGATATTGAAAATTTCTCGGTTACCTATGCATTTAGCGAGCAATATAAACGTAACATTACACTTAATCAAAATTGGAATAAAAACCATCGAGCAGCTTTAACTTATGGATTTACTCACACTCCTAAAAACATTAAGCCATTTGGAAAATCAAAAGCAAAGTGGATAAATAATAAATGGTTTGCCTTAATAAAAGATATCAATTTTACTCCAATGCCTTCACGTTTTGGATTTAATACTGATGTAACTAGAAATTATAATGAGTATCAAAATCGTGATATTACTGTTAATAAGGAAATGCCAGCGCAATTCAATAAAACATTTTTTATGAATCGTACCTATGATTTGAAATGGGACTTCACTAAAAATTTAAAGTTTGATTTAACGGCAGGTAACGATGCACGTATTCTTGAACCTATTGGTAGAATTGACACTAAGGATGAAAAAGACGAGATTAAACAGAATATTTTGTCGGGTGGAATTAATACTTCGTACCGTCATGCAATGAATTTAAATTATACAATTCCAATTAACAAAATCCCTTTGTTCGATTGGATTACCGCAACTGCCGGGTACAAAACAAATTATCAATTTACGCGCCGTCCCTTCGCTGCAGATAGTTTGGGTAATACCTTAATGAATGGAAATACTAAAACATTAAATGGACAATTAAATATGGTAACATTTTACAATAAAGTTCCATTCTTTAAAAAGATTAATAATAAAGGCAAGGGAGGAAAGGACAATAAATCAAAATCAACTGCAGATACAACTAAGAAAAATTCATTTAATATTTTAGAAGAAATTGCTAAAGTATTAATGACAGTTAAACAAGCACAATTTACCTATACAGAAAATAATGGAACTAATTTACCCGGTTATATTGATTCAACTCGTGTAATGGGTATGAATCCGAACAATAAATTTAACCCGGGTATCCCTTTTATTATTGGGAATCAGCAAAATGTTATGCAAAACTTTATGCGTGATAGTTTGCTAATAAGACGAAATAACTTAAACAATCCTTATGCGCAAACAAATAGTAAGCAAATGAGTTTCACCGCCAAATTGGAGCCATTTAAAGATTTGAGAATAGATTTGACGGGAACAAAAAGTATTGGTTTTAATAGTTCGCAATATATAGGATACAATCAAACTACAAAAGAGTATAATACAAATACGTTTACACGAACTGGAAATTACAGTGTGTCAACTATTACTATATCTTCAGCATTTAAAAAGGATGATAAGGAAACTTACTCGAATGAAGCTTTCGAAAAATTCTTAAACTACCGAGATCAATTTGCAAAATCATTGTCCGAAGCAAATGATTCGTCTCAAAAATTTGCAACTACCGAAGGTTATGATGGATATTCAAGAAATCAGCAAGATGTAATTTTATACTCTTTCCTGGCATCTTATACAGGAGCTGGAACAAAAGTAAAACAAACAGAATTCCCTAAGATTCCACTTCCAAATTGGACATTAACTTATGATGGATTAAATAAATTCAAATTCTTTAAAAAGCATTTAAAAACAGTTACACTTCGTCACTCATATAAATCAACATATAATGTAGGAGCATTTACTAATAATCAATTGTTTGTTCCCGCTCCAGGTGTAGATTTTGAGGATGTACGCTTTAGTGGAGGTCGTGTAAATGGTGCAGGTTCTAATTTTGCTTCCAAGTATCAAATTAATACCGTAACTATTCAAGAAAGTTTTTCACCGCTTATTAAATTTGACGTAACTTTTAATGAGAAGAAAAAGAAAAAGGCGGATGGAACAAGCACTTCTAAAGGTTCTATTACAGCGAATTTTGAAATTAGAAAAGATAGAACAGTAAGCTTAAATGCAAATATTCCTCAAATTACAGAAACTCGTGGGCAAGAGTATGTTATTGGTGCAGGTTATAGATACCCTAAGTTAAAAATTAATAAATTTAAAATTAAAGGTAAACCACTGGAAAGCGATTTAAATTGTAAATTAGATTTATCGTTCAGAAATAATGTAACTACTCAACGAAGAGTTGTTGATGGAATAAGCACTCCTTCGCAAGGTCAAAATATCGTTACCTTAAAAACTTCTGTTGATTATGCTCTTTCTCAGAATATTAATCTTCGATTGTATTTCGACAAGATAATTAATACACCAGTTGTTTCCACATCTTTCCCAACAGCTAATACAAATGCTGGATTTAGTTTAAGGTTTAGCTTGGCTCAATAGTAACTTGCCTATTATTAAGTAGGTTTATTTTAATAAAATATTATTATATTTGTAGTTTAGGTTTTGGCATCTTATTTGTCAGGTTCTGTTTATGAAAAAGTTTTTGATAATTATATTAAGTGTGTTATTCTTGTCTTTCGACTTGGTGGATTACGCTATTTATCAAAAAGATCCAGGTCCCGAAAAGTTTAAAGCAATCTTTATATACAATTTCACGAAAAATTTCGAGTGGCCAGAAAGTAAAGCAGATGTATTTAACATCGCTATTTTAGGTAATAATCCTGCGCTTATAAATTACCTTACCGAAATGTCCAATACAAAAATGGTAGGTACAAAAAAGGTAGTTGTAAAAAACATTGCTAATATTTCAGAAGCTGCAAAACCTGAGATTTTATTTATTTTACCTGACAAGTCAAGTGTTTTAGCTGAGGCAGTTGCAAAGTATAAAGCCAAAGGCACTTTAATAATTACTGAGAAACAAGGTTTGGCAAAAGTTGGCGCAGCAATTAATTTTGTGGTAGCCGATACTAATATTAAGTTTGAGTTAAATAAAACAAGTGCCGGAAAAGCTGGATTGGTGGTTTCATCAAAAATTGAAGCGATGGCATTAAAAGTAATCGACTAATGTTGAATAAAAAGTCATATAGTATATTGGTGTTGTTGATGCTATTGTCAACAGTGTCTTTTGCTCAACTAACAAAGGTTCAGCAGGCTTATGATTGTGTTCAACAAGGTAAGCTAGATTCGGCACAAATTTATATAGAAGAAGGAATTAAAGATAATGAAGCAATTGCTGATTTTCAATCATGGTATATTCGCGGTTTTATTTATAAAGAAATTTATAAGCAAAAAGAATCAAATGATGTTAAGTCAAATGCACGAGAAATTGCGGTTGAGTCATTAAAAAAAGCGGCCGAATTAGATAAAGATAAGCAACAAATTGTAAGCATAAATAAAAATCTTAAATTTTTAGGCTCGAAGTATTATAACGATGCCAAGAAAACAATTGATTCTGTAAACTTCGCTACCTCAATTGCTTGTTTTCAAAATTACTTATCCATTTACAAGTTAGTTGAACTTGGCTTTGATGAAAACGCTAAATCGGTTGAGTACTTCTTATCTTTAAGTTATTATTTCCAAGAAATTTTCGAGCAAAATGGCTCCAAAACAGCCTTAGAGCATACCAAAGAGTATTTGAATAAATCTCTCCAAATTAACCCTAATTCAGCCAAGGCTAATAAAAATACGGCTGTACTATTTTATAATATGGGTGTTAATATAATTAAGAAGATGGATTACGATATTGACTTGGAGCAATTGTATGTTTTGCAAGAAGATGCTTCTAAATTATTTAAACAAGCAGAACCGTTTATGTCGAAAGCGCATCAATTATCGCCTAAGGATAAAACAATTGTAGAAGGTATGCAAGGTATTTACTATCAGCTAAACGATACAGAAAAATCAAACGAGTTTAAGAAAAAATTAGAAGAGCTAAACGCTCAATAATTTAAGGGGTATAATATTGTGAAAATAACAATTGGTAAGAAAATAGGATTTGGTTTCGGGATAGTAATCATCCTTACAATTGTTGCATTCATATTTACCAACATCACCCTAAAAGATTCTAAGAAAAAGACCGACAATGTTGTACAAGTAGTTACACCAAGTGTAGCTGCATTAAATGATTTTAATTT
>CANJJP010000260.1 GCA_947474485.1 Bacteroidota bacterium
TTAGTTATTGAGTATTTGCTATAGGTGCTTATTTTACAAAAGTAAAAGATAGATTAGTACTAAAATAGCCCTTCATAAAAAACTAAGGCAATGGTTCAAAGGTTTGTGGAATTACAACATCAATTTACCAGTAGAATTTTCTAATGCGTAATCTGGGTTTATGCCATTGAGTTGTATTTTTTCAGCAATACTTCTTCAAAAAAAAAGTTCCATAGTCGCCACTATGAAACTTTTTTTTCATCGTCTTGCTAAAAAATAACTTCGCATCTTTAGACTAAAACATAAGTTCTCTTGGTATTACTTCACGCATAATCTTGGCTTTATGAAATATTTCAATTATTTTTGGGAAACTCCAGTAATATCATTGCCTTCTCAACTAAATAATGTATTTTTGGTATACAAAACACAAAGTCATGTCAAAATTAATTCCGTTTTTCTTCTTACTATTATTTGTTGGATTCAGCAATGTAAAGGCACAATCTAAATTTACTACTGGAGATAATGAACTTGATAATTCAATTGCTGTTGTTACAAAATACAGTCGTTCAAATATGGTAGCCTTCCAAGATGCAATAATAGGAAAGTACAACATCACAAACGAACAAGCACAAACCTACACTGCAAAACTTTCGGGTGGAGATTTGCTTATGGTGTTTGAGATTGCTTCTGCATTAAATAAAACAAAAGAAGAAATAACAGATTTTTATACTGCCAACCGCGTAAAGAAAAATTGGTTAGAAATAATAAAAGAACTGGGAATTAAAGACAAAGCTTTTGAAACAATAAAAAGTAAAGTCGTTAATAACGGCATTGTTTAATGGGATTACGAATCTCTTACAAAATTCGTAATCATTGACGTTTATTAAACTGGCACCGCAGTTAAATCCTTACCAAATTGTTCCCATTCAAATGTTTTTTTATCGGTTCTGTCAAAGCAATACATTCTACTTTTTCCAGTTTCTGTATCCCAAACTAAAACATAGTGATAAACCGTATCACCAGTAGCATTGTATACACAGGCTTGGTTCATTATTTATTTTCCTGATGTAATTGCATTGTTTGTAAATTGTTTCATTGGCGCAACTTCTGCGTTTGCCGGCTGAATACTTTTAATTAAAGGGCACTCGATAAGAGCATCGCTGATACTCCTAAGGAAATTTGTAAAAATTTGTTCGTTTTTTTATCTAATGTAAGATAATTACAACGGATTTTGAAAAAATCATAACATTAATTACTAATTGTTTTTTCAGCAAGCAATTTAATATAATTATTTCTTTCAATTAAAAAGTTTTTTAAATAGCGATTTAAGAAAAGCTTTTCGGCTAATTTGCCCAGTAACCCAAGCGGTGCAGCGTATTCAAAAATATCGGTCATAGTAGTTGTATTACCTGTTTCAGTAAAAACATGTTGGTGATAAATTTTTTTGAATACCCCGTTTACCATTTCATCTACAAAATAAAACGGATATTGATATTTAGTAATTTTAGATGTGAGCTGTTGTTTTACTCCAAAATGAACTGCCTCCCAAGTAACTGTATCGTTTAACTCCATCATTCCTGATGTTACACCTGCAATTGCTTTCTCTCTTGTGTTTCCTGTACTTTGTTGGTGCACATCAACGGAGATAGAAAGCTCAAAACATTTATTAATGGGGGCATTAATGTGTGTTGTTAAATGTATAATTGAACTCATACTAATTAGTTTAAATTTTTTAATGCTTCTTTTAGCACAGGATAAGTAAACTGAAAGCCTTCATTTAATGCACGTTC
The DNA here is from genome assembly GCA_947474485.1 of Bacteroidota bacterium. GTDB lineage: Bacteria > Bacteroidota > Bacteroidia > B-17B0 > Aurantibacillaceae > JADJDM01. The sequence goes on from CANJJP010000260.1 coordinate 1,770, forward strand.
AGGAATAATATATCTGCTTTTTAAAACCAACTCAGCTTCTGTGCGCAACATAATTGCCCCTAGTTTAATTGCCCACACGGGTGTACTCATGCTAAACAAAGGCTTGTGCTTTTCTTTTAATTGAAGCATGAGTTCTTTATTTGTAATTGGGTTTGGCGAACAACAATTGTATATAGTGTTTTTTGTTTCTGTTTTCATAATCCATTCCACCATGTTTGCAAAATCTTTTGTATGCACCCAACTCACCATTTGTTTTCCGCTTCCTTGTTTTCCTGCCAAACCTTTTTTAGCAAGAGAACTAATTACTGGATACACTCCGCCTTCATTTCCAAATACAATAGATATGCGCATCACAATCATTCGCTCGGCAAGCCCAGTAAAAGAGAAAAAACATTTTTCCCATTCTTTGCAAACCGTCATCGAAAAATCATCTCCTACATCATTACGTTCTTCTGTTTGCGCTTTTTCGAAGGATGCATTGTAGATGGTTGCTGATGTTGCATTTATCCACAAAGCAGGTTTGTGTCGGCTTTCTTTAATAGCTTCAGCAATTACACGAGTTGAGTTTAAACGCGAAGCTAAAATTTCATCTTTGTTTTTCTGATTGTATCTGCAATCAACACTTTTGCCCGTTAGGTTTATGATTGTGTTTACGTTTGTAAATTCATCTTTCCAGTTGCCCAGTGTTTTGCCATCCCATAAAGCATACCTAACATTGTCTTTAGTATCATGTCCTGTTCTCGAAAGGATTACAATCTCATCAAATTGTGATTGAAAGTGTTTTATTAAAACCTCTCCCAAAAATCCTGTGCCTGATGTGATGATTAATTTTTTCATGACTAAATAATAAAGTATAAAACAATAAGACGATACGCAACCCAACTAAAGCAAACAATAATAGGTAAACCTAATAGCTTTACTCTTCTCCAATGTTCAACAAACATCCACATCACAATAAAACCAAAGTAGAGTAAAGCGAATAAAGCATTTGAATACCACTCACCAATTATTAAGGAAGGGAACAGCAATAAGGAACCTGCAATAGAAATAGTCATTAAATTTCCTAGGTATTCGAATATTTTTACTTTATCGCGAGTAAATAATAACAGCAGCACAATTTGAAAAATAATTTGCCCACCACCAATTAAAAATTCTCTTCCAAAAAAACCTTCTGCTAAGTATGGATTTAATGCTGCTGCATATTGTGTAAGCATTAAAGATGAAACAAGCCATGCAAATAAAATATATGCTAAGCGGTAAGTTGTATTAAAATCAGGGGCAGAATCAAACTTGCATGGCGCTGGTTGCCCAGCAATGATAACTCTTCTGTTATAAGAGACAAATTTGTAAAGTTTTTTTGCTCCTGCAACCAACAACCATTGTTTTGCATACCAATTAAAGAAATTCCATTTACCACCTAATACTTTTAATAGAGCATCTACTCCATAATAGGTTTTGTTTTCTTTTAAGTCGATATATGGAATTTCATTTTTCGCTCTTTTCCAATCAACCATTGCAATTACTTTTTCATCCTCTAATTCAGAAAAAGCAACACGACCTTCAGTTTCCAAAAAATCCATTTTTACAAATGCTTTTGTGTACACTTTACAAAGTGGGCAATGGTTGTCATATATTAAAAAAGAGCTCATAATGTTTACTTTTATGGTTGAATAAAAGTATGCATTTGTTGTGGGATGTGTTTATTCTTACTGCTTTTTCTTAAGATTAACATTAAAAATAAATTTAAGAAAAGGATAAATCCAATAAACAGTGTAAATCCGCCAAGCTTTACTGCTAATTCCTCAATCGTTTCTCTGTAAGAATTTATGTCGGCATATTCCCATGTGTTGCCATTCCAATTGGACTTACCTCGTATTTTTATTCTTACAAATGCAAAGCCAAGTGAGATGAGGTAAAAGCCGGTTTGCAATAAATTGTTTGTAGCAAGTATTACTTTTTCGTTCACACTAAAAATTTCAATTAAAAAAGCGCTTGTGTTTTTGTGAAGCATTTTAGCAACCCAAATGGTTAAAGCAATTACGATTGGTGCATAAACAGTGTATGCAATTAAATTGTAGTTCATGGCTTTGTTGTTTTTGTGTTGGATGGTATTTCCAACTGGTTAGTAATTGTATTTGTATTCGCGAATAAGGAAATGATTTTTGGTACAATAAGCATATTTAAATAATGCATAATCGAAAGTGTGATAAGGAGTGTGCCAAGTTCTTCACTAACAAAA
>CANJJP010000261.1 GCA_947474485.1 Bacteroidota bacterium
TACAAGCGATTCTCTTTATTATAAATATAGCAATAATTTTGGAAGTAAATGCTTTTCTGGCTTGATAAGTATTGGCGGTGACCGCAAATTAGGACCAGGGAGAATTTATTTTGAAATTTCTGCTCCAATCGAAATTTACGGGACAGATTTTGATACTTTTACCTTACAAGAAAACATAAAACTAATTGATCAGAAGGATACCAGATTTCAGGGTTTTGGTGCTTTAACATTCTTAAATCTTGGGTATCAAATTTATTTTTAGTAGTAAATCGCAATACACATGGAAAAATTATGAGGCGGACCGCCACGATTGGCAACTCCGCCTTATTTTTAAAATTCTTTCTTCCCTATTTTTCAAACATTAATCTCCAACTGCATAACGGTTGAGTCGGTAATGTTTGTATCGTTTGTGTTGTGGCCTTTCGGAGCTAACCTGCCTACAATTGGTTGTTATTTGTTATGCAACGAGCTTTGAACTAAAAGAAATTAGAAGAATGAATAATAGTTATTTCATGCATTTTTTTACAACCAATTTAGGTTATTTTAATCTAAGAAATTAAATTCATTATTCACTAATCATCATGCCCCTTAACACTTTTCTCTTTGTGTTGTTGGTAGAGTTCTTCTTCTTTTTTCTGAACTAAAAGAAGTGAATCGGAAACTTCCTTGTTTCCTATTTTATCTAAATCAGGCTTGCCTGCGTTTACCCAACAAGTGTACCAAGCGCTACCAACCATGATGATAGATTTACGCATGCGACGCTCTACTTGGCCTTTAATCATTTCATCGTACGTGTTGGTATACTCTTGCGAGTAGGTTTTAATTGTCATTGCCCCGCGTGTTTCGTAACCGTATTTTTTATCTACAGGAAATTTCGCGCTCAACTCCCGTTCAAAATTTAAAACGCTATCCACTGCTGCGTTGCTTTCTTTAATGGTTTGCCAAGCAGCTACAATTGGTTTCTCAATATAAAAAGCTTTGCCAATAAAAAAATCGTAGCTTGTTGATTTTAATTCAGGAATACGACTTTCCCAAAACCCGTGTATGCCCCGCTGCCCGGTCAATTGCCCATTATAGTTTTCGGTAGTATGCAAAGGCACATGACCATCGGCAATGTAATGACCAAGATCGGCGGAGTAGTGTAAAATTAAATCGATGTTTTCTTTTTTAAAGGCTTCGGTAAGTCTGTACATCATTTTATCTACATGCCAAGGATTTATACCATAAGCCTTTAAAGTATCTTCCGTATATTTTTCAACTGCTTTTTTCCAAAAAATTGGGACTTCGTTAAAAGCATTTGGGCCGTAGTGGTCAATATCAATATAATGTCTTTCAGCTTCTCCTTCTACACCATATCGGCGCTTATCGGGGTCAACAGCGTGTTCGGTAATGTAATCGATGTGTTTTTTGTAGAAACCACTCATTTCGATAGGCAAAGTGAATACTGCCATACGGTTAATTTGTTTATGCCCAAAAAATCCCCATGATGCAATAGGTTGCGGTTTGTAAAAAAATACAGCTAAGGCAAAAACAAATACAAGTGATATTTTAAAAATGTGTTTCATGATTAATACGAATATACGCAGAAAACCTATAAGTTCAAACTCATACGGCGGTAATAGATAAGAAAAGTAATGATGAACCAAAGTGAGAAAATAATTCCTACAATTGCCCCAAAGCCCATTTGATCGGTAAAAAGAAAGAAAATTTGTTTTACACACACAACCCCAATATACATCTCTACGCCCCAGCGTTTCATGTGCCACACGCCAATGTAGGAAATAAAACTAAGTGCAATAATAAACCCATACACAGCGGGAACCCAATCGCCCAACTTTTTTGTAGCAGGCGAAAACATTCCAGGAAAAGTAAACACAATCCAAAGGAATCCTATGATGCAGATGATGGATATTATTTTTGGTCTTTTCATTCCTTTTTAAGTCGTTAGTTAATTAGTCGTTGGTTAGCTAGTCTTTTTTGGAGTAAAGACTAGCGACTCCTTAACTAACGAATTCCTTTTAATTACTACGTATTGCCTCCACCGGATCTAACTGTGATGCGCCATAAGCAGGAACGAAGCCTGATACAACACCAATTAAAAACGATATGGTTATTCCTAAAATTACATTTGAACGCGATAAAAATATTTCCATCCCGGCAGAATCACCTATTAATAGTGTAAGTCCCCAAATGAGCAAGAGTCCGATTAAACCACCGAGCATAGATAAAAATACTGATTCAAAAAGAAATTGCATTAATATAAAATAGTTTTTTGCTCCTAATGATTTTTGAATTCCGATTAAAGAAGTACGCTCACGTACCGAAACAAACATGATGTTTGCAATTCCAAAGCCACCCACTAAAATAGAAAAGCCTCCAATAATCCAACCTGCTAATCCAACTACTTCAAACATGCCATCAAAACCTTGTGAAATAACTTTAGTTTCGTTCAATGCAAAATCATCTGTTGCCTCGGGAGACAGTTGACGGCTACCGCGCATCAATCCCTTCAATTCATCTTTTAATTGTTCGTTGGTAATTCCATCTTTTGCTTTTACTGCGATGTAAGGGTCTAAATTTTCGGAACGTATGTCAACAAAATTTCGAACATAATTTACTGGCACAAGCATTTGCGCATCGGTACTATTTCCAATTAAACTCTCGCCTTGCTTTTTAAATACACCTATAACTTGTACGTTACGTCCGCCCATTTTTATTTGCTTACCAACTGGATATTCTCCGTTAGGAAAAAGTGTTTCGGCAATGGTGCTTCCAATAATACAAATATTTCTTCCTGCGTTTGATTCGGCTTCGGTAAAATAACGTCCTTCTGCAATATCAAAATTAGAAACTTTGTCATACTCGTAAGAGCCACCTGTGATGGTAATATTTTCTACTGTATTGTTTTTATATTTAACACTCTTTCTTCCCGATACGTGAAAAGCCATTGCTGCAGCGGTGTTAACTCTTCCTTGTAATCTTTCGAATTCTTGTACGTTAGGCACTGGACGATTCATGTATTTCCACCAAGGGTAATCTTCACCAAAATCCCAAGGCCATTTTTGAATAAACACTACGTTATTGCCCAGCTCTTGAATACCAGTACGCAAATTATGCTCAAGACTATCCACAATAGTAAAAACGGTGATGATAGAAAAAATGCCGATAGTAATCCCAAGTAAAGAAAGAAAAGTACGTAATCGATTTGCCGCAAGGGCAGCCCAAGCAAAAATTACGCTTTCTTTTATGATGGCTAAAAATAAGTGCATATTGTTCGCTCAAAAATACATGAAATAAATGAGCAATTATGGATTAAAAAATGACAAAAACGGAAATTAACCTTTGAAATTTCAAATAATTGTTTGACTACTTTACTAAACTAATTAGGAAAAATAGGAAAAATATAATAAATCATCAATTTTAAGATTTTCCGTTAAATCACTGAATATCAAACATTATAATCGACAACAATTAATTACAAATAACTGTATCCATCTATAAATGTTTATTAACCGACTAAGGCATTCACCCCGCCGTTACTTTGCATCGTCAAATTTTGATAGCGCTAATTCGAAAACAGACAAACAAAAATTAATAAACAATTTAAAAAAACAAAAACATGAACTCAATTAAAAACAAAGTAACATTAATCGGAAACATAGGAAATGCACCCGATATTAAATCATTAGAGAATAACAAAAAACTTGTTCGAGTATCTATCGCAACAAACGAAGTTTATAAAAATCAAAAGGGTGAGCGTGTAACAGATACTACATGGCACAATGTTGTGATATGGAGTCCGCTTGCAGAGATTGCAGAAAAATTTTTAAAGAAAGGATCTGAAGTTGCCATTGAAGGGAAATTGGTAAATCGTAACTATACAGATAAAGAAGGCGTGAAACGTTACATCACCGAAGTGCAAGCAAGCGAAATGGTTTTATTAGGTAAAGCGCCTCAATAAAATCAATCAAGAATAAATTAAATAAATAATCAAATACATAATACAA
>CANJJP010000262.1 GCA_947474485.1 Bacteroidota bacterium
AAAGAGATTGGTCGGCGGAGATTGGCAACAAGAAAAAGAATGGGTTATTGGTCCAGATGGCAAAAGAGTTGCTGGAGAAAAAGCTTCGAAACACACCTTATCTGATGAAGAAAAAGATGGGCTTGAAAAAAAATACACTCACGAATCTGCAGTAGCTGCATTTGGCGAAGATAAAGTTAAAAATCATCTTGACCAGTTTCCTCAGGCACACGCATGGATCTCTGAATGGGCATTTACCAATATTGTAAGTAGAGCTTGGAAAGGTTGGGGTGCCGGAAGTAATTTTGTTACGCCACTTGGAGTAGGCGATGCTTTATTTAGCGCTGCAAAAATTGGAGAAGGAATTGCTACACTTGAAAAAAAACTAGGGGTACCGGAAGGCAACTGGTCAAATAAAGGTGCCACAAATACTATTTACAGGTTTATTGTAAAAAATCCAAAAGCATTGAAAATTCGCATGCCTATGGGTAAAGAAGGCGGAGCCTACCAAAACGAATGGGTATTTGGAGGTAAAACTTTAGATGGCACCATGGAAGCGATTGTAGATAGTTTAACTTATGAAGAATTAGTTGGTAGTGTGGGCACAGGTGCCCTTATAATATTAAAAGTGTCCTTTGATGGGGAAAATACAACGGAAGAAAACGTAAGTTTATAAATATAAAGAATCCATTATATCTAATATAACGAGATACTCAAAAGTTATACTCATAAAAATAAATTCCAATATCGTTACTTAACAAAAATAATTTACTATGAAATTCTGTTTTTTAATGCTGTATATAATTTCCATTTTAATATTGAAGTGATTTTATGGGTAATTTAAGATTGATACATTACTATAGTAAAATCTCCTAGTAAATAATTATCTTTTAAAATTACTTGTGGCGATAATTTTTTACAAAAATCTAAAATTTCATTTTTATTATATGTTACTAGATTACTACCATTGGTTTCAACATTTTCCAATAAATTAAATGCAAAAGATTTATTGCATAACTCATAAAAATGGGCAATAGTCTTATAAATAAAATGAGGGTCTTTATTTATATAATTAAAAGTACCTGATGCAAGGATATAATCATAACAACCAAAATCAGCTTTACTAAAATCACCCATTAAAAAGCAAGCATTACTTTGCGTTTTATACTTTTCGGCAGCTAATTCAATAAAACCTTTAAATTGATCAATTCCTGTATAATAACAGTTAACATTACTTCTATTTAGTAATTCTAAAAAATCACCAGTACCACAACCTACATCTAATACAGAATGGTTGTTTAAATCCTGAATATTTATCAAAGCATTAAACCTGGCTAACTGATCGTTTCTGTTTTTCCAACCTAATGCCTCAATTGTATTAATTCCATATTTTAAAACAAGATCGTTATGATATTTTATAATCTGAGCTTTTGAAATTATATCCATTATGCTATACAGTTATACCTTCTTTTAAAAATTCACTCTTAATACCTTCTATCAAATCTTCATTAGAAATTACTGGAGATTTTTTTTGTGCTGCTTTAATTGCACAAAATTTTAACACGTTAACTATAGCACCGCCAGAAATTACAAATTCTTTTGAAATTTGTTTTAAATCAACATCTTCAGCCACATTAATTCTTCCTTCAAATGCTTTTTGCCATAACACTAAACGTTCTTTTTCGCTGGGCATTGCAAAATATATCATACTTTGAAAACGCCTAATAAATGCATCATCAATGTTCCCTTTTAAATTTGATGATAAAATAACGGTACCTGGATATTCTTCAGTACGCTGTAATAAATAAGATACTTCTTGATTTGAGTAGCGATCTTGAGATGAACCACCATCCGAACGTTTTCCAAATAAAGAATCTGCTTCATCAAAAAACAATATCCAGTCCTTATTTTCAGCCATATCAAATACTCGAGCTAAATTTTTCTCCGTCTCGCCAACCCACTTACTCACCATCATCGAAATATCTATTTTATAAACATCTCTACCAGTTGATTTCCCTATTAAACCAGCAGTAAATGTTTTACCTGTTCCTGGGGGTCCATAAAATAAAGCGCGGTAACCCGGTTTTATCTTATCTTTCATATCCCACCCATTCATTATTAAATCATTATGTTTAATCCAAGTATAAATATGATCCACTTGGCTTTTTACAATAGGATCCAAAACTAAATCTGACCAATCAGATTTAATATCAATTAAAGTAGCAGGGAATTTGGAACTAAATGTTGGCTTGTGGGTTTTGCCAATTGTAAACAAGTCAAAGTAATCTGGATCTAAAGTTAATGCGCCAGACAGCCATGGTTCATTATCCTTAGTAATATCTAATTTCAAAACTTTACGTTTATAAAAAACATGAGACGAATCAAAAATTTGTAATATTTTTATTCGAGTACTCACATTATCGGCTCCTAAAATAAATGCAACCGTTTCTCCTGTAGGCAAAAAGCCGCCAAAATTATCACCTTTTATTCCTCCAAATTCTGAGAAGCCTCTATCGTAAGTAGAATTTTTTGTAAAAAAAACATCTAATAATTGAGGTCGAACATGAGGCGCAAGAGTTAATATGGTAATTAAGCGTTCTTCAAAAGAAAGATTTAATTTCTTTATAGTTTCAGCAAACACTGAGGTATCAAATGATAAATCAGGAGCCTTTATACTGGCGATTTCTGTCTTATCTCCTTCTTGATTAAAATAAATAGCAAATCGCCTACTTATTACTTCTGTTAACCAATCTAACTCTCGTGTTAAGGATGCTGCATTTAACTCATTGCTTTCCATTCTACATATATTAAATAATTATTCCAAGGATATTTTATCATTGACAAACCCCATGGCAATTTAAGGAGTATAATATCAAATGTACTATGATTTACAATAACATTCCAATTTCCCTCTTTTTGAAAAATAACACCTTCGCGTTGAAGGAATGTACGTTGAAAATTTTTAGGGGAAGTATTATTCATTTCTTTCCAATGAACTAATACCGAACTAATCAAATTTTCTGCCTGACTCTTTTCTTCATCTGTTAAAATAACGTTATCAATAATTGCGGCATTAATATCCATGCCACATAATAACTTATTTAACATCAAGGTATATTCAGGGTTATCTTCAGTAAATGCAACAAGATATTGGGTTAAAAACACTGCACGCAACCTCTTCTCCTCATCAACAAAAAGACCATCCTTGGTATATTTTAAATTAGAAAACAATCTTGTTAAAAATGGCCATAAAATTAACAAACCAGCATTAGGTACATAAATTCGCGTTTCTGGTTTTAAATAATTTAATTTCTTCGGCAATTTCTCTGATGAAAGTTTTCCTTCTTTAACAAATGGCTTTATCGGATTTCTATTTTCTACAATTTTTTTAAAAACAGAATTTTCTTCTTGAAAATGTTTAATTAAAATAGTAATATTATCACTAAAACTAGTTGTTTTATTTGATTCAATATCCTCTACTTTATTTAAATCCATGAAATAACTGTTATCTAAAACCTTTCCATTAATTAATTCGGCAATTAAAAATAAATTTGATTTTATTTCACTAGATTTTTCATTACTAACTAATAATTGTATAGAAGATAAAACTTGAGAATTCGACACATTATTATCCGAAAGATATTTAATAAAAAGAGAAATTGGTATAGTTACATTTCCTTTAAATTCATCTAATAAAAACAACTGTGAAACATATTTTAAAGCAAATTCTCTTTTAATCGAAGAAAAGCCATCAACAGTTGCAAGCATCTTACTTATTGCTGTTATTAAATTGGTGAAGGGCATTGCAATAAAAGCACTTTCCTCAATTGGAGCAGAAGCTATCTCAGCTAATTTTATAGATAATGGCGATCTATCTTCAATTGCAATATAATCCAAATCGCTAATTAGTTCTCCTTTAACAAAGCGAGGGCTAACTCCCGTATAGGCTTCCAGCATGTACAACCATGAGTTAAAAACATCACTATTTGTGAAATTTTG
>CANJJP010000263.1 GCA_947474485.1 Bacteroidota bacterium
AATTCATCGTAAATGTATAAACCAAACGAACTTGCAACAACATATTGATTATTTAAAGAGTAAATATATTTAGCTGTAGGAAAAGAAGAGTTAATACTGCTTATTTTTTTATTCTTAAATTGATACAGGGTATTATTGATATTGAAACACACACACTCTAGTTTAGTATCATAAAAAAGGCATTGTATGTCTGCCTTTCTATCGCTCGAAAAAACATTGATTGAATTACTTTTTACATTTAGGCTTGCTAATTGCCCAGAAATATTTGTTGCATAAATATTCTCATCAACTGCAATGATTTTATTCACCCGTTTAGAAACTTCTTCATTATTATCAAATTTCCATTGCTTTACTGCAATACTTGGAATGCGCATTAATCCACTTTGCAATGTACTTAGCCAATAATTATTTTCCCGGTCGATGATCACATACGAAATTGCTTTGTTAGCATACAAAATTTCGCCAGTGTCTTTTTGAGGATTATAAATAACTAACCCTGCATAACTTGGTAAATAAAGAGAACCATCGGCCATTTCGCGCATGTCGTTAAACTTTGACGCCACAATTGCCTTACTTAAAAATCTTGATTCAAACTTTTCAATTTTAAAATCTATACATTTATAAAAATAATTTTTACTGCGATGAAATAACCAAACACAATCTTTACCTGGAGTTGATTCGTATTCGCCACAAACTGACCCTTGAGGAAAAGCAAAAGGTGCTAAAGAATAAGTATCTCCATTAAAAAAACCTAAACCTTTAGCGTTAATAAAAGAAACAATACCATTCTTAAATTTACAGGAACGAGTAAATGTCTCTTTATCAGTTTTTCCATCTCCATCAAAATCATTATATAGTTTCCATTTTTTTGTTTGCTCATTGTATTTGCTAATTCCCTTCTCTCCGCAAACCCATAAATTACCCATGTCATCACAAACAATATTCGATACCTTATCGTTCCAATCCTTTAAACAATATAATGAATCATTTTCGGCATAAAATAATTGTCCACTAAAATTATAAGCATATACTTTTCCAGTGCTAGATAAAGTTAAACCCGAAAATGCGCGTGAACGTTGCTCGTTACTTTTATATTGTGTGTATCTAACTCCATCGTATTTATAAATACCTGCATCGCAACCAAACCAAATAAACCCCTTGTTATCCTGAAGCACACAATACACCTCATTGCTGGGCAATCCATTCTCATTTGTAATTTGGAAATAAGTGGGATCTTGAGAAAATAGATTGAATGAAATAAAAAAAAGAACCACAAAAAATAGTTGGATACTTTTTCGAAAAGTAATGAAAGAAAAACACTTATTTATTTTGCCCAACAAAATCTTCAAGCCATTTAATTTGAAATGGGAAATTTACTAAAAACAAATGAAATGTAGCGCTTACAATATCCTAAAGCGGCTTACTTGCGTGCGAAGATATTTTAGCTGCTTTGCATGCCATCTCTTCCGCTTAGCCTTATAAGCAAATGCTTGATATTTCATTAGCTTCTGTTTATACTAATTCGTATTTATCCACTAATTATTTCAGTGCTATTATAGTCATGAATATTGGGGTTATAAAAGCAAAAAAGGCTGCCTCAAATTAGAGACAGCCCTTAAGATTAAATTAAGTAATTTTTATCTACTAATAATTACTTTCTCATGCTGTTGAGCATTTTTACCTTCAATAATTAAATGATACATACCATTTGCATAAGCATTAAGATCAAACGAAATTAAAGTTGTACCACTTGCTGTTCTTGATTCAACAACTTGACCTAGTGTATTAACGATTTTAATTTTCAATTGTTCGTTTGTTTCGCCACCTAATTGTACATTTAATAAACCTGCTGTAGGATTAGGGTAAAGACGTGATGGAGAAAGGAAGATATTTTCTTTAATACCAACTGATGAATTAACACATAATTCCAATGCCCAATTTGTTAATGAACCACCATCTTGATTTGCCCCATCGATTACTGATAACGTCCAAGTACCAGCTGCGGATTGTCCATTAAATCCTGAAAGCAAACCTACAGGCTTATATGTTAAACCATCAACAGGAGGACAAGGTAAAGTAGTTAATGCTGAAGCATCATCAAAACTTACACTAAAATTATCTTCATTGTTACATATTTGATCAAACAAATTAACGGTAGTATTTGCCGGACTCTTTACAGCAATAGTTAAATCGTTAATCCAAGTATGAGTTCCTTGCACATTAACAACATTAACATCTGTTATTGTACCTGCTGCGGTCACCATCAAAGTAGAGGTAACTGTTGCAGGCGCGCCAGTAGAGATTGCAACAGGAACATTTGCAGAAGTATTTGACAAACAAGAACTAGTTGTAAAACTAAATTCTGATGAATTACTTGAAGTAGTACAAGAATTTTGCGCACTAACTCTCCAGAAATAGGTAGTTGAAGAAGCTAAACCTGTTACAGTATAAGATGTTGTTGTTAATCCAGTAGCTGAGCTAACAATTGTTGCAAAACTGGGATCCGATGCAACTTCAATATCATAAGTTATACCAGCCGCTCCTGCCGAAGCCCAAGTTAAAGCAGAAGTTGAGTTAATACCGGTAGCAGCATCAGCCGGACTTGATAGTGTTGGTGCATTTAAAGTGGCATTTAAAACATTTAAAGTTATTGCACTAGTTTTAGTAACACTTGCTGATGTTCCTGTTACAATCAAGTTATACGTTCCTGCCATTGCTGGTGTTAAACCCGAAATAGTTACTGCAACAGGAGTATTATCTGTTACCGCTGTAGTAGGGTTAAAAGTCACAGTTGTTCCTGCAGGATTTCCGCTTGCTGAAAAAGTTGTAACATCATTAAAACTTAAATAAGTATCATAAGTAAAAGAAAAAGTTTGATTGTTAGGAGGACAATTATTTTGTGTAGTACTTGCAGGCGTCATTGTAAACTCTGCTGCTTGTATAGAAATCGTTCCACCATTTAAATCATAAAAAATATTTCCTGCACCGCGCACCATAATTCTACCTGTTGTTGTTGTAACTTGAGGCACATTAATAACTGCACTACCTGTATTTGGAACACCAGCAGCAATAGTTATTGGATAAGTGTATCCGCCATCCGTACTTAAAAATATGTCCACATTTGCGCAACTAACTGGTGCAACGTTTGTACCCGCAACATTCCATGTAATAGTTTCCGTTGCACCTGCATTCCATGATGAAGCTGTGTTTTGTGATGTTATTACAAACGGTCCAGATGCACCGTTTACTGTTACAGTCATTAAATCAGAGGCTGTTTGTCCACCTGCTGCATCATTATCACGAACTAAGAAAGAGAAATTCATTGTGCGTCCAACAGAAGGTGTAACCTCCCAAGTAGGAGTTAAATTACCAGCAAGCACACTTGTAAGAACAGGCATATAACGATTAGGTGAAGTTGAAGGTGGCAAAGCTCTGTACATCGGACCTACTGTATAAGTAGACAATGGAGCTGCATTTCCTGGTGATTGGGTTGGATCATTTTGACTCCAACTGTATGTTAAAGAACCCAAACCATCTGCGTCAGTTGCTGTACCTTCTAAAATATAAGCAGTGCTTTTAGGGATAATATAATCTGCGCCTGCGTTTGCTGTTGGAGGCGTGTTAGTTAAATTAGTAATTACAGCACATGTGCTTGAACCTGTTTTAAGGTTAGCCATGATATCTCTAACATTTACATAGTTAAAGTCATCATCACTATTTGATTGAACATTTGAAGTACAAATTCCAGCATAACCCATAATAGAGCTACCACTAGCTGGTTCAACTTCTGATTGCCCACTTCCACTTCTTTGACAAGTATTCATAACATGATATCCTCCAAATTGATGTCCCATTTCATGAGCAACATAATCTATATCAAAAGGATCTCCAACTGGAGCTCCAGAACCTGTAATTCCTCTAGCTTTGCTTGAGCTACATGGAGAAAATAATTGAGCCAAACCTC
>CANJJP010000264.1 GCA_947474485.1 Bacteroidota bacterium
GAGAAGCCAGGGATTTTATTAAATAACATGAAATTAATTTCTGCATCACCTAACTAAAAAATGTTTACTTACATAGGAAAACGTATTCTTGTATTTTTACCTACCTTATTTGTTATAACATTATTGGGATTTATTATTGCTATTAATGCTCCTGGGGACCCTGTCGAAAAAATGGTTTCTGCAGCAAGTAGTTCGGGCGAACTAGGTAAACAAAGTATTTCGCAGCATGAACAACGTTTGTTTTGGCGTAAAAAATTAGGGCTCGATTTACCAGTATTTTATTTTTCTATTTCTACTTTAGCGGCTCCCGACACTTTATACCGTGTTTATGATAAGAATGAAAACACAGCTCTTAATCGCTTGCTTGATAAATATGGCAATTGGAACGAAATAAGTAACTATAATAAAGCTTGCACTAACTTTTATAGTAAGGTTATTAGTAGTTCTCCTGATACAGCTGGTTTATCGGAGCAACAAAAAAATAAATTATATGATGAAATTGTACAATTAAAATTTGAAGCGCACGCATTAAAGTCAGCTTTTACTTCAGAAGCAATTGATGCAAAGTTCACCCTTATCAAACAAATTATTGAAAGAAATAATTCATTAATGACACTTCAAGCAAGTTATACTAATTTAACAGCAAGCTATCAGAGTGTTATAAGTAATTCTTCAGTTTGGAAAAACTATATTCCTACACTAAATTTTTATGGCTTTAAAAACCAATATCATCGTTGGTTGTTTGGTGATGGTGAGTTTAGTAGAGGAATCATTCGGTTTGATTTTGGAATCTCCTACGTGAGTAAGCAACCTGTTGGAGAAATCATTAGCACTAAAATTACTTGGTCGCTATTCTTTAGTTTATGTTCTGTTTTTTTAGCTTACATCATTAGTATTCCAATTGGTGTGCGCTCGGCACAGAAGCGGGGAGGAGCTTTTGATAGAACATCTTCCCTAATAATTTTCATGTTGTATTCATTACCTGGATTTTTTGTCGCCTTTTTATTAATGTTGCTCTTTGCTAATCCTACTATCTTATCCATACTTCCATCATCAGGCGTTAAGCCAGTGGAAGGCTATCCAGAAGGTTCAAGTTTTTTAGAGTGCGCTCGATTATCATTGCCTTATATCATCTTGCCTTTAATTTGTTACACCTATAGTTCTTTTGCTTTTTTATCTCGCACAGTAAGAGGTTCGATGTTAGAAGTGTTAGAGCAAGATTATATCCGAACTGCAAGAGCAAAAGGATTATCAGATAATAAAGTAATTTGGAAGCATGCATTTAAAAATTCTTTATTCCCTTTAATAACCATATTTGCAAACATCTTCCCCGTTGCTATTGGCGGCTCAGTTATTTTAGAAAGCATATTTACCATTCCTGGAATGGGCTTAGAGCTCTACAATGCAATTGCATCACAAAATTATCCAATAATCATTGCAGTTATGACATTAACGGGTATACTAACATTAGTAGGTTTTTTAGTTTCAGATATATTGTATTTACTAGTTGACCCAAGAGTAAGATTAAAATAGATGGCGCTGTTTAAGAAAAATAAAAAAGTAGTTTCAACTGAATTGGAGGATTTCAATTTCAGGAAGTATACTTGGGCGCAATTCAAGAAAAACAAATTAGCTTTATACTCTTATCGTTTCTTACTTGTACTTGTTGTGCTTGCTTTTATTTCGCCAATCCTCTCTAACGATAAACCTCTGTATTGTAAGATAGAAGGTAAAACCTATTTCCCAGCTCTGTCTTTTAATGATTTCTATGAGCTAAAAAATGAAAAAATAAGTTTAGAGTTTTACGACTGGAAACATGCCGAATTTGAATCAGTAGTTTGGTCAATGTGTGCATACTCTCCCGGAAAATCAGACGCATTGAACATTGCTTTATCACCTGGAGCACAACAAGTATTTAAAAAGACGAATGGTGATTTAATTCACATGCCTTCTAAATTTAGTCATCGATTAGGAACAACAAGAGATGGAGGAGATGTATTAGCGGGATTAATACATGGAATAAAATATTCTTTATTAATTGGAATTTTAAGCATGTTGATTGCAAGTATTATTGGTGTCTTACTTGGTAGTATGGCAGGTTATTTTGGTAACACAGGCTTAAAGGTAAAGCGAGGCATGTTTTGGTCGCTTTGTATTGGAATATTTCTAGCGTGGTTTTATGCTTTTTATGTTCGTTCATATACTTTAGTTGACGCTTTTGAAAAAGGCGGAGCAAGTTTATTTTTGAGTTTGTTAATGAGTGTTTTATTGTTTATCGTAATTATTATTGTCTTTTATTTCATTGGAAAATTGCTAAGTAAACTTCCGTTTTTTAAGGTTATAAAGCCTTTACGTATTGATGCGATTATTTCTCGTGTTATCGAAATTAACAATTCGATTCCTTTATTCTTAGTAATACTTGCCATTGCTGCAATTGCGCGCCCATCATTTGTAACACTAATATTACTTATTGGATTAAGCAACTGGTCGGGCATTGCAAGGTTAACACGTGGCGAATTTTTGCGAGTAAGTTCATTAGATTACATTCAAGCTGCTCGTTCATTAGGATTAAGTAATTGGCGCATATTATTTCGTCACGCCTTACCAAATGCAATTGGCCCTGCGTTAATAGCTATTGCTTTTGGGATTGCTGGTGCAATCCTAACCGAGTCAGGCTTATCCTTTATTGGTGTTGGTGTGCCGCCAGAAATTGTTACATGGGGTAAAATACTAAGTGAGGCAAAGGAAAGTACTAGCTCGTGGTGGTTAATTGTTTTCCCTGGTATAGTAATATTTCTAACTGTTACAATGTATAACTTAATTGGCGAAGGTTTAAGAGACGCATTAGACCCTAAGTTGAAGAATTAGTTTAAATCTATTCCTTAAAGCCTAGAATTACAAACTCTTTTTTAAGTGGATTTAAATCGTAAACCCTATAGTTTATTAGAAATTTTAATTTATTAACCTTTATTTTTAATAACTTGTCGTACTAAAGGCGCCTTTAATCGTTGAATCATTATCTTTGCTTTAAATATTTCGTTATGCTAATTAAAGAAAATTCCTCCATATTAATTCCTATTGATTTTTCTAAACAATCAATTCTTGCTATTAAACAAACTTACAACTTAGCCAAGTTTACGAAGTGCAAACTAATTTTAATGCATGCCGATCCTAAAAGTGATCATGATTCTGAAGTAGAATTAGAGCAGTTGGCAATTACTACTCGACAAGAATCAGGGTTAGTTGTTGAAACAATGAATTTAAAAGGTGATGTTTACGAATTAACCGATATCAAAGCTAAAGAACTAGGAAGCGGTTTAATTGTAGTTGGTTTGGATACTCAAGTAAGATTTAGAAGTTTTATGGGTGGAACAATTGTTACTAAATTTATTAAAGAAGCTCCTTGTCCAATTATAACAATTCGTTCAACTGATAATAGAAACGATTGCAAAAATATTTTAATGCCCATTGATTTAACTATTGAGAGTAGAGAAAAAGTTGGAACGGTTGTTCAATTGGCAAAATATCATGGCGCAAGTGTTAAAGTTATTTCTGTTTTTAGTCCAAACGACGAAAAGTATGAAAATGATTTATTGCCATACGTAAACCAAGTGAAAAAATTCATCAAGGAAAAAGGTGTGAGTTGTACCAACAAATCAATACCTAGCAATGATGTTGCGGAAGCAATTATTAAATATGCTAACGAAAATGAAATAGATTTGATTGTTCAAATGATTAAAAAAGGAGGTAGTATTGGTGAAATGTTTGGCCCATCCTTACCCCTTAAAATCGTTGAGTTAAGTAATATTCCTGTGCTTTCGGTTCCTCCTGTAAAACGTGAAAGTATAAGAGGTGGAATTCACTAAGAATCATTAACCGTGTTTTTTCCAATAGGCTTTTCCGTAGCCGCAAAATATTTCTTCGTTAGTTTTGATGTTGCGTGTTGCAATTAATGCAA
>CANJJP010000265.1 GCA_947474485.1 Bacteroidota bacterium
GATTTAGGTTTTTTAAAGGGATTCCAAGTGAATCCCTTTAATCTTTCCTTCACTGGGTCAACGGTTTTCATAGGAATTAATTGGGATGTAGGTTTGTCAATAAAGGTTATTCTATCCATTTGTCCTTTTACAAAATAAACACTTACGCGTGCCGAATTGGTTTTACTAAAAGCTACATATTTCTTCTTTTCGTTTTTAATAAAATAAGCTACTTGAGCATTTCCTTTTACTTCAATTCTATCTATCGAATCTTTTACAAAGGTGCCAAGTATTTCCTTACCTTTTATTTGATTAAATTTAATACTGTCCTCCTGCGTAATTACAAAAGCATTTCCCTGCAACTCAAAACTTTTCATTCCCTTTCCTGATAACCTAATTTTTATTTCTCGCGCATTTAATTGTGCCGAATCGGACCATAAAATTGGGCTATTAAACAATATTAAAGTTGAATCCGTATTTGTATAAACCAAGGAATCTGCAATGCCCGATAAATCACTTTTATATAACTTAACGTGTTTATATGCCTTTACAATTATCGAATCCAATTGAGTGGAATCGCGTTTTATTTCTTGAGAGAATAAAGTATCCGCACTTAACAACAATGAATCCTCTTTCATTATTTTGATAAGTACTGCATTTCCGGTAACTATTGAGATTCCTACTTTTTCATAATGTTCAGCTAAGTTTCCTAATAACTCTGTTTTATTTAATGTATCCTTTATTTGCACACAACTATAAGCTTTTCCATAACCAGCTTTTCTATCATAATAAATACTATCTGCATGCAATTCACTTTCCTTGGAATAAACAACAGCGTTTGTATTTAAATGACTTTTTTCTGTTTGGGTATTGTACCAACCGTATTCGCAATACAATCTATTTTCGGCGCTAATAACATTGGTTGGACCAGTAAAGTATGCAGTTTTAGAAACTGTATTATATTGCAATGTATCACCAATCATTTTTAATTTTGGATTAGTAAGTTTTACATTGTACTTAAATGCTACTGTTTTACTTGCAGAGTAATAATAACCATTTCTACTTGTAAGTACATTATCTTTACTATTTATGGTGCCACCACCAAAATAACTAGCAACCGAATTAGTTACATCATAACTCATGGCAGGAGTTGTTAGCGTCATGTCTTTTTCCACACACACAACATTTCCTTCTAATACTGCTACCTTTTTATTTCCATCGTACTTAAGATTATCGCCTGTTATCGTAAGCGAATCCCCCTTACGAATCATAATGTGATCATAAGCCTCCAAGGTATTGTTATCAAAACGATAAGCGCTATCGCAGGTAATTACTGCCCCTTCGTGTTTAAAAACCACATTACCAATGAGCATTTGTGCACCTTTAGCTTTAATGTATTTTATTCGGTTAGCCGAAAACTCTATCATCTTTGATTGCTGCCCATTGATAATAAACAAATTACTCATTAATAAAACGAGTGTTGTAATGATATGTATTTTCTTTAAAGACACTAATGCAAATTTACATTCAATTAACTAATTACTTCCTTTTATATTGTTCCTTAAGCTTATTTAACTAACTAGTCTTTGCCAGAAACCGCCAACATCTACTTTTCATTAACTCGGGTCAACATCAATTTTAATTCTTATTTTCTTATGCAAATCATGCGTTCTAAACTGATGCAAAATCAAGTGCAGATGTTCTCGTATTTTTACAGTAGAAAAATCGCGTTCCACTTTCAACATTATTTTTTTATAAAACTCATTCCTTATCCTTGCTACCAATGGAAACTCAGGGCCAAGAACTCTCTCAAAAAAATGAACGCGCATTGCCTTTGCTAATTCTTCTGCACCCTCATTTAGGATAAACATATCTTTTCCAATCAAGGTAAATTCAATTAACCTAAAGAAAGGTGGGTAGTTAAATTGCCTTCTATCATCTAATTGCGTTTGATAAAAAGTTTGATAATCATGCGCCTTTACCAAATCCAAAATAGGATGTTGCGGATTAGAAGTTTGCACCAACACTTTTCCTTTAACGTCTCTCCTGCCCGCTCTTCCACTTACTTGAGTAATTAGTTGAAATGCTTTTTCATGGGTTCTAAAATCAGGGAAATTTAATTGTTGGTCGGCATTAATAATTCCAACCAAACTTACATTGTCAAAATCCAAACCTTTGGTTACCATTTGTGTTCCAACCAATATATCTACATTACCTTGTTCAAAATCATCAATGATTTGTTTGTAAGCATATTTACTGCGAGTTGAATCTAAATCCATACGTGATATTTTCACATCAGGAAATAGTATTTCTAATTCTTCTTCTACTTTCTCTGTACCAAAACCTTTGTAACGCAAATCCGAATTACCACAAGCGCCACAAGTTGAAGGCGGAGCAATAGAGTAGCCACAGTAATGGCAAGACAAACGATTAGACGCCTTATGATAAATTAAAGCCACATCGCACTGCACACAATGTGGAATCCAATTGCAAGTATTACACTCAGTATACGGGGCAAATCCTCTACGATTTTGAAATAAAATAACTTGTTGTTTATTATCGAGCGCTAATTTTATTCCATCTTTTAATCGTTGGGTAAACAAAGTAGTTTTGTCTTTCACTAGTTGTTCATCTCGCGTATCAACCATCTCAATATCAGGAACAGTAGCTTCTCCATACCGTTCGAGAATACTTACCAAACCAAAACGATTTTCTTTTGCATTAAAATACGATTCCAATGATGGTGTTGCAGAACCTAATACCACTTTTGCTTTATGCAAATGAGCCAAATAAATTGAAGCGTCGCGCGCATTGTAACGCGGGGCAGTATCATATTGTTTGTAAGATGAATCATGTTCTTCATCCACAATAATTAATCCTAAATTACTAAAAGGTAAAAACAATGCAGAGCGAGCCCCCAACACAACATCGTAATTTTTACGCTCTGTTAAATTATCTCCTACTGCATGATTTCCTATTACACTATTCCAAATTTCCACTCGTTCGTTTTCAGAAAACTTAGAATGATATACTCCTACTCTTTCTCCAAAAAAATTACGAATACGATAAATTAATTGAGTTGTTAATGCAATCTCTGGCACAAGAAATAAAACTTGTTTTCCTTCTTTTAATGTATCTGCAATTAACTTTCCGTATATCTCTGTTTTACCACTTCCTGTAATACCATGCAGTAATACTGTTTGTTTGGCTTCAAAATGAGTTTTTATTTCTTTATAAGCACCTTCTTGCAAAGTACTAAGCACAATATCTTTTCTAGATTCCTTTTCAATCTTTAATCTTGAAATCTCAAATTCCTCGCTTTCAAAAACACCTTTTTTAATTAATGAATTAATTGCAGCGTTATCAAAGCTTTTTGTAACATCACTTTTCTTTATCCATCTATCAATTTCGGGCATTTTCTTTAAATTATTATAAGAACCCATGCGATTCAAATAATAAAGTAAAATCTCTAATTGTTTATGCGCTTTCTTTTCTAAAGCATCAAATGTTTTTTGTAATTCAGGTTCACTTTCAACTAATGCTTGAGCTAATCGAACATATGGAAGTAAGCGAGGCCTGTAACGTTCGTTGATCTCTTCAAACATTACAACAAGTCGTTTTTCTTTTAAAGAATTAACTATACCAGAAACATTCTTTAATTTCAATATCTCCGCTACTTCACTAATAAGCAAAGCATCTTTTTCTTGCAAAGCTTCGATAATGTTAGATTCTTGATTAGTTAGCATTTGCAAATCTAAACTTGAGAAATCATACTCGCCGTTTAATGCAATTTTTGATTCGCTGTTTAATTTTAATCCTGCGGGTAATGCCGCATTCATTACTTCTCCAATATGACATAGGTAATATGCCGACATCCAATCCCAAAACAAAAACTGAGTATTATTAACAATGGTATTTTCATCCATTATCGACTCAATGTATTTTGCTTCGTAATCTTTTGGTGGATTATTGTGAAC
>CANJJP010000266.1 GCA_947474485.1 Bacteroidota bacterium
GATAAAACACTGGAAGGCAGCGTTGCTGCAGAACTACAGAAAACCATAAAAGGAATTGAAATGATTGAACAAAAAATCATTCGTTCCATCAAAGCAAAAAATGAAACAGCAATAAATCAAATAAAAACGCTTAAGAATAAGTTTTTTCCTGAAAATAACATTCAGGAACGACATGATAATCTTTCATCGTTTTATTTAAACAATAAAGATTTTATTGAAGATATAAAAACTGCATTTGCAAAGAACGAAGTTTCGAATCTAGCTTATTTATTGCTTTTAGAGGAATAAACTATTTTTTATTCCTCTTTTCAAGCACTTCAATTATATCTTGTAGTTTAAAGTTTTTCGCTTGCAATAATATCAAGTAATGAAAAAGCAAATCAGCTGATTCATTCAAAAACAAATCATCATTGTTATCCTTTGCTTCAATAACAGTTTCAATAGCTTCTTCACCAACTTTTTGAGCTATTTTATTAATTCCCTTTTTGAATAAAGAAGCAGTATAAGAAGTTTCAGGACTTTCGCTTCTCTTCCTTTCGATTAAATCTTCTAATTGAAAAAGAAAATTCTTTTCGTTCTTTTCATTCCAACATGTATCAGTTCCTTTGTGGCAAACAGGCCCAACTGGATTTACTTTAATTAATAAAGTATCATTGTCGCAATCATTTAGTATTTCAACCAAATTTAAATAATTGCCACTTTCTTCGCCTTTAGTCCATAAACGTTGTTTGCTACGACTATAAAAAGTAACCTTTTTAGTTTCCAATGTTTTTGAATATGCCTCTTCATTCATGAAGCCAAGCATTAACACATTTTTGCTTATTGCATCTTGTATTACTGCAGGAACCAATCCATCCTGATATTTTTTAAAATCTATTTCCATATTACAATCTCATTTTAATATTATTACTACTTAAATACTTTTTCAAATCAACAATTTCTATTTCCTTAAAATGGAAAATACTTGCTGCCAATGCTGCATCTGCTTTGCCTTGCAAAAAAACATCTTTAAAATGCTCCATTGCACCTGCGCCGCCGCTAGCGATAACCGGAATGTTTACAGCTTCAGAAATAGTTGAAGTAATATCCAAAGCAAAGCCTGCTTTTGTTCCATCATTATTCATACTCGTTACCAGTATTTCTCCTGCACCTTCCTCGCAAACTTTTTTAGCCCAGTCTAAAGCGAGTGTATCAGTTTTTTTTGTGCCACCATTTAAGCAGACAAACCATTCATCCTGTTCCTTCTTAACATCAATTGCTACAACAACACATTGGCTACCAAAATTCTTAGCCAAAGCATTAACGAGGTTTTGATTTGTATATGCTGATGTGTTAATTGAAACTTTATCTGCTCCACAATTAAGCAATAACTCAACATCTTCTATAGAAGAAATTCCACCACCAACAGTAAATGGAATGCTGATGTGTTTTGAAATATTACGCACTAATTCACTTAGTGTTTTTCTTTTTTCGTTTGTTGCAGTAATATCTAAAAACACCAATTCATCTGCACCTTCCTCCGAATAACGAATAGCTAATTCAATTGGGTCACCTGCATCACGGATGTTTTCAAAATTAACTCCTTTTACAGTTCTCCCATTTTTAATATCCAAACAAGGAATTATACGTTTAGTTAACATAGCTTATAAAAATGATTTTAATTCCTCGTTCGTAATTCTATTCTCATAAATTGCTTTTCCAACAATTGCCCCGCTGCATCCAATTCTTTTAGCCGAATCAATGTCCTTTACCGAACTAACGCCACCACTTGCAACTAAATTAAGATCTTTATATTTCGAGATAACTTTAGAGTATAAATCTTCTGAGATGCCTTGCAACATCCCATCTTTACTTATATCTGTGCAAAAGAAATAATTAAAACCCATGCCGTTATAAAAATCAAGCACATCATAAATTGTTTTCGTGCTTGTTTCGAGCCAACCATTTGTTGCAACAAATTCTCCTTTTACGTCTATACCCAAAAAGAATTTTCCAAATCCATATTTATTTAACCATTGGGCAACAAGTTCTTGTTGTTTTACTGCCATGCTCCCAATCGTAACGTATTTAGCGCCTGCATTCAAAACTAATTCAATATCATTTTCTGTTTTAACACCACCACCAAAATCAATTTCCAAATTTGTTGCTGCTGAAATTTGTTCTAAGGTTTTAATATTAATAATCTTACCGGCTTTTGCTCCATCTAAATCAACTACGTGTAGCCTTTTAATACCAATAGCTTCAAAGGACTTAGCTACTTCAACAGGGTTTTCATTATAGATAGTTTTAGCCTCGTAATTTCCTTGAGATAAACGTACACACTTGCCATCAATTAAATCAATTGCTGGTATTATTTCAAATTTTTTGCTCATAATTCCAAAAAGTTTCTCAAGATTTGTTCACCTGCATTGCTTGATTTTTCAGGATGAAATTGAACACCATAAAAATTATCTTTTCTCAAAGCACTCGAATAATCAATTGTATAATTTGTATTTGCTATTGAACTTTCACTCGCTGGAACATAATAACTATGAACAAAATACATGTATTCATTTTCCTTCACCTTAGTAAACAAATCTGATTTCAAATTAGTTATTGTATTCCAACCCACCTGCGGAACTTTAAATTCGTCAGAAGTGAATTTAAGAACTGAATCATCAAATATTCCCAAGCAATTGGTATTTCCTTCTTCCGATGATTTGCACATTAACTGCATACCCAAACAAATACCCAACACTGGCTGACTTAGATTTTTTATAACCGAGTTTAAACCAGCATCATTCAAATACTTCATTGCAGAGGAAGCTTCTCCAACACCAGGAAAGATAACTTTATCAGCAGATTGTATTTCTGTAACATCATCCGTAACGATAGCCTCTGCCCCTATTCGTTGAAAGGCAAAATCTACTGATTGTATGTTTCCTGCGTTATACTTTATTATAACAATTTTCATTATAAGGTTCCTTTTGTACTTGGTAACTCATTATTATTAATATCTCTTTTCACGGCTTGCTTTATACATTTTGCTAAACCTTTAAAAATAGCTTCAATTTTGTGGTGCTCATTTGTACCTTCAGCCTTAATATTTAAATTACATTTAGCAGCATCAGAAAATGATTTAAAAAAGTGATAAAACATTTCTGTTGGCATATCACCAATCTTTTCTCTTTTAAATTCAGCATCCCACTCAATCCAGTTTCTTCCACCAAAATCCAGAGCAATTTGAGCTAAACAATCGTCCATTGGTAAACAAAAAGCATAACGCTCTATTCCACGCTTATCTCCCAGTGCCTTAAGAAAAGCTTCACCTAACGCAATTGCAGTATCTTCAATAGTGTGGTGTTCATCAATATGCAAATCTCCTTTGCAAGTAAGATTCAAATCAATCGAACTATGTCTTGCAATTTGCTCTAACATGTGATCAAAAAATGGCAGACCAGTTGAAATTTCAGCCTTGCCTTTTCCATCAAGATTTAAAACAACATCAATCTTGGTTTCATTCGTATTTCTTGAACTACTTACAGTTCTATCCTTTAGTTTAAGTAAAGTATAAATCTGTTCCCAGTTTGTTACTGTATACGTTGCATCAGTATTTGTGGTCTCACCGTTCTGAATAAAAATAGATTGCGTGCCAAGATTTTTCGCAAGTTCAACATCTGTTGCTCTATCGCCAATAACAAATGAATTAGCTAAATCATAATTTCCATTCATGTAACCTGTAAGCATGGCGGTTCCTGGTTTACGAGTAGGTAATTTTTGTTCGGGGAATGATTTATCAATAAACACATCTTTAAAAACAATCCCTTCATTTAGCAACGTTTCAACGATGAAATTTTGAACTGGCCAGAAATCCTTTTCTGGAAACGAATCCGTTCCTAAACCATCTTGATTAGTAACCATTACCAAAGTAAAATCAAGTTCCTTTGCGATTTTAGTCAACCAATAAATACTGC
>CANJJP010000267.1 GCA_947474485.1 Bacteroidota bacterium
TAAATTATCGCAACATAATAGTAGTTATTGGAAGGGTGAAAAGTACATCGGCATTGGTCCATCTGCACATTCGTTTAATGGTGTAACAAGGCAGTGGAATGTGAGCAATAATAATGTGTACATCAATTCACTCAAAGAAAATAAAATTCCATTTACTGAAGAAAATTTGTCGATTGAAGAAAAGTACAATGAATATATATTAACAGGTTTAAGAACCATGTGGGGTGTAAATTCAGAAACTATTTTGGAATTATTTGGAGAAGATTTACACGCATATTTTCTTTCCGAAATAAAAAATTATCTAACAAAAGAAATCGAAATTCGAAATAAAAATACTTTTGTTTTAACTAATATTGGTAAACATCTTGCAGATAGAATTAGTTCCGATCTTTTTTACGTAAAAATGTGATTTTATTTGTTTTTTTCTTCCTTATCTCAAATTAGATTTCTATATTTGAAGTAAATAACAATTCTTTCAAAATAGTAGATTTAATGACGTTTTCGAATATACGTGTTGGTTTATTACTTAGTGTTTCAATTGCAATTTTTTTATCTAATTGCTCAGCAAATAAAATAAGTAAAAAAGAAGAGCAACATTACATCATAAATACAAATCAGGTTGACTCATCAGCATATTATACCATATTGCCTTACAAACAAAATATGGATAAAACTATGACGGAGGTAATTGGCTTTGTTGAAACTCCGCTTACTAAAGAACAGCCCGAAGGAAACTTAGGAGATTTTGTTTGTGATTTATTATTTAAACAATGCAAACAATATGCAGGCAAGGATTCGAGTTTAATAAACGGAGTAATTTTAAATAATGGTGGTTTGCGTACTTCAATTCCCGAAGGTAATTTAACCGTTGGAAAAGTATTTGAGTTAATGCCTTTTGATAATGAGTTAACTCTTGTTGAGATGACTGGCGAGAAAACAAACGATATGCTTAACTATATCGCTGCAGCAGGTGGCTTGCCAATTGCAGGAATTAGAATGGAGATTAGTGGAGGCAAAGCAAAAAATGCAATCATCAATGGTGTACCTTTTGACATAAATAAGCATTATTACTTTATTAGTTCCGAATACTTAACTTCCGGTGGAGATAAAATGGACTTTTTTAAAGGTGCAGTTAAAAATACTCCGCTAAAAAAATTAATTCGTGATGCAATATTAGAGTATTGCAGAAGCGAACAAAAAAGTGGTAGAAAAATTAATGTGAAAATAGATGGCAGAATTTCAGTATCATAATAGAAGAGATTTTTTACGTTACATGTTTGGTACAGCAGCTATACTAGGCGGATTGCAGGTGTTTCCAAACGAAGTGTTGGCTAAAAAAGGCTTAACTAAAATTACTATTTTATATACCAACGATACACATAGTAGAATAGAACCTTTTCCTAATAACGACCCAAAACACCCTGATCAAGGAGGTTTTGCGCGTAGAGCTGCGGTGGTAAAACAAATTAGAGCACAAGAAAAAAACGTAATGCTGTTAGATGCAGGCGATATTTTTCAAGGTACTCCGTATTTTAATGTGTATGGTGGTGAATTAGAATATAAGCTAATGAGTGCAATGGGTTACGATTGTGTTACACTTGGAAATCATGATTATGATTTAGGTATGGATAACATTGTAAAACAAATGCCGCATGCAAGTTTTGATTTTGTGAATGCAAATTATGGTTTCGAAAATACACCGTTACACAATAAAGTTAAACCCTATAAAATTTATTATAAAGACGGAATTAAAATTGGAATTTTTGGAGTTGGAATTGAATTGGCGGGATTAGTTGAAAAGAAGAACTATAAAGAGACTCAATTCTTTAATCCAATTGTTGCGGCCAATGATATGGCAAAAACACTTAAGCACGAAGAGAAATGCGATTTAGTGATATGTTTATCTCACATTGGGTATAGAAGCAACGGAAATAAGCCAAATGATGAAATTATGGCTGAGCAAACAAAAGATATTGATTTGATAATTGGCGGGCATACACATACCTTTTTAGAGCACCCAACAGAAAAGGCAAATTTGAGTAAAAAATTAGTTCACGTTACGCAAGTTGGCTGGGCAGGGATTTGGTTAGGTAGATACGATATTTACTTTAATAAAAACACAGGAACAAAAACAAATACTTCCGCATCGCTAAATGTTATCGATAAAAGGTTTAATAGCTCTATTTAAATAAAAATAGCCTATAAATCAACTATGTAATAAAATTTGACTTGTGCAATAGAAAATTAATTTTTTTTTAAAGTTTTTTTAGTATTTATTTGTTGTTCGGTACAAAATTAAAAAAGACTTATAAACAAGTGATTGTTTACACGATATAAAGAGATTGAATGTTTAACTTAGATAACTAAAAAATTAGAATGGAGAAGAAATCACACGAATCGGTTTGGAAGAATTGCCTTGATGTAATTAAGGACAATGTAAATTCACAAAACTTCAAAACTTGGTTTGAACCCATAAAACCTGTGAAACTTCAAGATAACGTACTTACCATTCAAGTACCTTCACAATTCTTCTACGAGTGGTTAGAAGAGCATTACATCAACTTACTTAAAAAAGTTGTTCGTAAGGAGCTTGGTGTTGAAGGTCGTTTGGAATACAGCATCGTTATGGAGAACTCATACGGTAAATCGGAGAAGCCGATTACTATGAAGATTCCTACTTTAACGCGAGATATTAAAAATCCTTCGGTTTCTATGCCGATTGATATCAACAATAGCCAAATCCGTAATCCTTTCATTATTCCGGGTTTAAAAAAGGTTACTGTTGAATCTC
Source organism: Bacteroidota bacterium (assembly GCA_947474485.1). Taxonomy (GTDB): domain Bacteria; phylum Bacteroidota; class Bacteroidia; order B-17B0; family Aurantibacillaceae; genus JADJDM01. Next base: position 2,792 of record CANJJP010000267.1, read on the forward strand.
AGTTAAACCCTAATTACTCTTTCGATAATTTCGTAGAAGGTGATTGTAACCGTTTAGCGCGTTCTGCTGGTTTCGCAGTATCGCAAAAGCCAGGTGGAACTGCATTTAACCCATTATTAATTTATGGTACTAACGGTGTTGGTAAAACTCACTTAGCGCAAGCAATTGGTATCGAGATTAAAAATAATTTCCCTAACAAAACTGTTCTTTACGTTCAGGCAGAAAAATTTACTACTCAATTTATTGAGGCGGTAAAAAATAATGCTCAAAATGATTTCGTGCATTTCTATCAAATGATTGATGCATTAATCATCGACGATATTCAGTTCCTTGCAGGTAAAGAAAAAACACAAGATGTATTCTTCCATATCTTTAACCATTTACACCAAGTAGGTAAGCAATTAGTATTAACTGCTGATCGTCCTCCTGTAGATTTACAAGGTATTGAGCAACGTTTATTATCTCGTTTCAAATGGGGGCTTTCAGCCGATTTGCAAACTCCAGGTTTAGAAACGCGTATTGCAATTTTAGAAAAGAAAATTTACAACGAAGGTATTGAGTTACCAAAAGAAGTATTAGAATACTTAGCGTATAGCATTACTTCGAACGTAAGAGAATTAGAAGGAGCATTAATTTCATTATTAGCGCAATCTTCTCTTAACAAGAAAACAATTACATTGGATCTTGCTAAGCAAATGATTGATAAGTTTGTGAAGAGCACAGCGCGTGAGGTTTCTATTGATTACATCCAAAAAATTGTTTGTGATTATTTCGATTTACCAATCGATTTAATGAAATCAAAAACACGTAAGCGTGAAGTAGTGCAAGCTCGTCAAATAGCAATGTATTTTGCTAAGAGCATGACTAAATCATCTTTAGCAACAATTGGAATGCACTGCGGTGGAAAAGATCACGCAACAGTATTACATGCTTGCCGTACAGTAAACAACTTAATGGATACTGATAAACGTTTCAGAGCTTATATTGATGAGTTAGAAAAGAAAATAAGCATTCACTCTTAATTGAGAGAATAATGATAATAAGAACCCTGGCTGAAAAGTTGCGGTTTTTTTGAGTAGATTTGAAATCCGAGCACTATAATTTATAAAACAACTCCCACCAATTAAAACATCCCATCGTAAGCCTCTATTTCTGGATATA
>CANJJP010000268.1 GCA_947474485.1 Bacteroidota bacterium
ATTCATTACGTCATAAGCTCCACCGTAAGCTTTGCGTGTGATAACTGTAATACGTGGAACAGTTGCTTCACAAAATGCATAAAGTAATTTTGCACCGTTTGTAATAATTGCATTCCACTCTTGGTCAGTACCAGGTAAAAATCCTGGTACATCTTCAAATACCAATAAAGGGACATTAAAACAATCGCAAAAACGAACAAATCGTGCAGCTTTAGTTGAAGAGTGGATGTCTAAAACACCTGCTAAAACAGCTGGTTGGTTAGCGACAATACCAATGCTTCTTCCTGCTAAACGCGCAAATCCAACAACAATGTTTTCTGCGTAGTGTTTGTGTACTTCAAAAAATGAATCTTCATCAATAACACCATTAATAACTTCGCGCATATCATAAGGTTGATTTGCGTTTTCAGGAATAATATTATTTAATTCTTCTCTTTTCTCTGAACCTTTATTTTCATAAGGTACAGAAGGAGCATCTTCTTCACAGTTTTGAGGAACGTAACTTAAAATTTGTTTAATGTTATTGATGCACTCAATTTCATTAGCACACGCAAAATGGGTTACACCACTTTTGCTTGCATGTGTCATTGCACCGCCTAATTCTTCTGATGTTACTTCTTCGTGCGTTACTGTTTTTACAACGTTAGGTCCTGTAACAAACATGTAGGAAGTATTCTCAACCATTAAAATAAAGTCGGTAATTGCTGGTGAATAAACAGCTCCACCTGCACATGGTCCCATGATTGCAGATAGCTGAGGAATTACTCCAGAAGCTAATGTGTTCTTGTAAAATATATCCGCATAACCGCCTAGAGATACAACACCTTCTTGAATACGTGCACCACCACTATCGTTTAAGCCAATAATTGGAGCGCCATTTTTCATAGCTAAGTCCATTATTTTGCAAATTTTCTCAGCGTGCGTTTCAGATAATGAACCGCCGAATACAGTAAAGTCTTGTGAGAAAACGTAGGTTAATCTTCCGTTGATTGTTCCGTAGCCTGTGATAACACCATCACCTAAATATTTTTCTTTCTCTAAGCCAAAGTCGTTACTTCTGTGTGTAACAAGCATCCCAATTTCTTCAAAGCTACCTTCATCTAATAAAAAATGAATACGCTCGCGAGCCGTTAGTTTGCCTTTTTTATGTTGAGCATCAATACGCTTTTGACCTCCACCTAATTTAGCTTCTTCAATTTTTTGATTAAGTATATCTAGCTTGTCGTTCATATCAATTTTGATTTATTTGAAATAAAATATTGAAAACCTAAGTCATTCTGAGCTTGACGAAGAAGACTTATTTTTTCACACGCTCAACATACTGACGAGTACGTGTGTCAATTTTAATTAATTCTCCTTCGCTAATAAATAAAGGAACCATAATTTCTGCTCCTGTTTCTAATTTGCAAGGTTTTAATGTATTAGTTGCAGTATCACCTTTAACACCTGGCTCAGCATAATCAACAAGAAGTTCAACAAATGTTGGTGGCTCGGCTAAAATAGCATCATCTTCTTCAAATGTTACTTTTACTTCCATACCTTCTTTTAAAAACTCAATCCCATCACCTAACATTACCGAAGGGACGTGAACTTGTTCATATGTTGCGTTATCCATAAGTACAACATATTCTCCTTCCATATAAATGTATTGCATCATTTTATATTCAACACGAACCAAGGTAACCTCTTCTCCCGAACGGAAACGGTTTTCTGTTTGTTTACCTGTTTTTAAGTTGCGCATTTTTGCTTGATAAAATGCACGTAAATTTCCCGGAGTACGGTGTTGGTATTCTGTAATTACTACTAAATCACCATTGTAACGGATTACTGATCCTACGCTGATATCGCCTGTATTAGCCATTTGTTTTTAATTTATATATTTTGATTATTCTATTTCTTCAGTTACACCCATTGCACAGAATTTTTCAATTCTTTCGCTAATACGCACTTCTGCCGATTTTTTATCTAAACCAGCAAGTTCATCAATAATACGTTGTCTCACTGTTTCAAACATTTCTTCTTTGTTGTTGTGAGCTCCGCCTAGTGGTTCTTTAATGATGCCATCAACAAGACTATTTTTAGTCATGTCTTCAGCAGTTAATTTCAATGCATCTGCAGCTTTCTCTTTAAAATCCCATGTTCTCCAAAGAATAGTAGAACAGTTTTCGGGAGAGATAACTGAGTACCAAGAGTTTTCAAGCATCAATACTTTATCACCAATACCAATTCCTAGTGCACCACCCGAAGCACCTTCTCCAATAATGATGCAAATTACAGGAACTTTAAGTTGAGCCATCTCTAACAAGTTACGCGCAATAGCTTCACCTTGTCCGCGCTCTTCAGCTTCTAATCCTGGATATGCACCTGGAGTATCAATTAAAGTAACAATAGGTTTATTAAATTTCTCTGCCATTTTCATCAAACGCAAAGCTTTTCTGTATCCTTCTGGGTTAGCCATACCAAAGCGACGAATTTGACGCATTTTAGTATTTATACCTTTTTGTTGACCAATAAACATAACTGTTCTTCCATCAATTTCTCCAAAACCACCAACCATTGCTTTATCATCGCCTACAGTTCGGTCTCCATGTAATTCAATGAAAGTTCCTTTACTGATGTAATCGATATAAGCTAATGTATATGGTCTCTCAGGGTGGCGAGAAAGCATAACACGTTGCCAAGGGGTAAGGTTTGTGTAAAGTTTGGTTTTTTCAGCTTGTATTTTGGCCTCTAATTCAGTTACCGACTTACTTACATCCACTTTGCTTTTCTCAGCAACGTCTTTCAGTTTTGCCAGTTCATTCTCTAATTCTTCAATTGGTTTTTCAAATTCCAAATAAGCCATCTTTCGTTGTTTTTGGCTGCTAAGATACTAATTATTAACGGGAGAGAAAACAAAGAAAATAAATGTAAGTTATTGATAATGAAATTTTTATTTGATTTACGGAGGTTTTAATATGTTTAAATACTTGATTTGTAAATTATTCTAAATGAAAAAAAGGCAGCAAAATGCTACCCTTTCAATAAATTTAAATAGAAATTTTTATTTAGTCCGCCTGTAAAAACGGATATTTATAATCTGTTGGAGGTGTAAAGGTTTCTTTAATAGTGCGAGGGGAAACCCAACGTAATAAATTAATTTTCGCACCTGCTTTATCATTTGTTCCACTACCACGAGCTCCACCAAATGGTTGTTGACCAACTACTGCGCCTGTGCATTTATCGTTAATATAAAAATTACCTGCCGCATTGCTTAGTTTTTTTGTAGCTAATTCAATTGCATAACGGTCTTGTGCTAATATCGCACCTGTTAAAGCGTATATAGAAGTTGAATCAACTAATTCCAAAGTCTCTTCGAATTTATTTTCGTCGTAAACGTAAAGTGTCAACACTGGTCCAAATAATTCTTCACACATAGTAACGTATTTTGGATCTTTTGCTACAATAATTGTTGGTTCAATAAAGTAACCAGAACTCTTGTCGTATTTGCCACCTGCAATAATTTCTACATTGCTATCCTTTTTGGCAGCATCAATATAACCTGCTAATTTATCGAACGATTTTTCGTCGATAACTGCGTTAATGAAATTGGTGAAGTCCTCAGTTGGACCCATTTTCATGTCTTTTAGATCAGCCAATACATATCCTTTAACTTCTTCCCATAAGTTAGAAGGAATGTAAGCTCTTGATGCAGCCGAACATTTTTGTCCTTGGTATTCAAAGGCTCCACGGCTAATTGCAACTGCTAATGATTTTGCTTCGGCAGATTTGTGCGCCATAATAAAATCTTTTCCACCTGTTTCTCCAACAATACGTGGGTAAGATCTGTATTTGTGGATATTGTTTCCAATTGTTTGCCAAATATTTTGGAAGACCTCTGTACTTCCTGTAAAATGTATACCTGCAAAGTCTTTGTGATTAAAAACTATTTCTGCAGCATCA
>CANJJP010000269.1 GCA_947474485.1 Bacteroidota bacterium
AACTGGAGGCGGCGGCAGTATCTGACGTTGGTAAACATCTTATTTTTTAAAATCTGCGTACTTTTTTCGGAAAGCATTCTGCAATATGTTTGCTAAAATATAAAACCGAAACGCATGCTTAACAAAAAATTTACAACACTACTATTTTTATTCATTGTTGTTGTTGGCTTTGGTCAAACGCCAGTTGGCCATACAACCATAACATTTAACGACGCTACTCGCACCGGAGGCTTTGGTTCAGGAGGCGGGGCAGGTCGCCAAATTCAAACAGAAATTTATTATCCAGCAGCATCAACCGCGAATGATGTTCCGGTTGTTGGAACTAATTTACCAGTAATTTCATTTGGGCATGGTTTTTCAATGGCATGGGATGCTTATACACCTGTTTGGGAATCTTTAGTTAACGAAGGATACATTGTTGCACTTCCAAGAACGGAAGGTGGCTTATCTCCCTCTCATGATAATTTTGGTAAAGACCTAGCTTTAGTTGTTACAAAAATGCAAGGTTTAAACACAAACGCAAGTTCCTTATTCTTTGGAAAAGTTGGAACAACATCGGCTATTATGGGCCATTCAATGGGAGGCGGTTCTTCCTTTTTAGCAGCTAACTATAATTCATCCATAACAACAATGGTTACTTTTGCTGCCGCAAATACTAATCCTTCTTCAGTTACAGCATCTCAACAAATTACCATCCCTAATTTAGTAATTGCTGGTCAAAATGATTGTGTTGCTCCACCTGCTAATCATCAAAACGACATGTATGATTCATTAATATCTAATTATAAAACAGAGATTACCATTTTAGGTGGCGGACATTGTTATTTTGCAAACAGTAATTTCAACTGTTCTTTTGGAGAAGGAACTTGTTCTCCAAACCCTACTATTTCACGCGGTGAACAACAAGATGTAACAATGGATTTAACTAATTTATGGTTACGTAAATTCTTAAAAAACAGTTGCCCCGCTGCTGATGATTTTCAAGATTCACTTGCACTAAGTCCGCGTATTAGCTATCGTCAAAACAACCCTATTACTTGTTCATCAGTAGGAATTAAATCAAACACATTATTAAATAACATTGTGTTATATCCAAACCCTGCAAAAACTGAAGTTCATGTTGGAAACATTTCTGTAACTACAAGTTATGTGATTACTGATGTATTAGGAAAAGTAGTAATTGATAAAAACATTATTTCAAATAATGAAACAATTGATGTTTCTGATTTAAATTCAGGGATTTACTTTGTTAAAATAAGTTCAACAATCGGCCAACGTACAATTAAATTTATTAAGGAATGATAATTATTGGTATTCTATAGTTTACTCAAAATCTTCATACATCAAATACTTCTTTCGTATTGACTTAAATTTTTTGATATTCGCCTGCCAACTTTTTTGAATTTCCTCTTCTGTTTTACCTGCTTTTATTTGTGCTTGTAATACATCGTTTCCTGCATGCCAGTTAAAGTTTTCGTCAAAATAGAGTGGATCGTTTAGGCTTTTGTAAGTGCCCATTAACCAAAACAAATAAATTTGGCGAGATGTTTTTATAACCTCATCGCCAAATACCCTTAAATCAAAACCATAACAGGTTTTACCATCGTACTTCGGGGTTTTGGCTCCGGCTGTGGGTTTTGGTACAAATGACATTTTTCCGTCTTTAATGTTTGGGTGTCCAATTAGTTGAAATGGATATTCGGTTCCTCTACCAACACTCATTACTGTTCCCTCAAACAAACCTAAACTTGGATATAAAAATATCGATGTCATGTTTGGTAAATTGGGCGATGGCTTTATTGGTATTTCGTAACTCACATTATGATTGTAGCCAATTAATGGTATCACAGTTAAATCGCATTGCTTCCCTTCAGCTAACCATTTTTCTCCGTTTACCATTTGTGCATACTCACCGCAAGTCATACCATACACAATGGGTACAGGATGCAAACCTAAAAACGATTTCCATTTCATATCTAACACAGGACCATCCACGTAATATCCATTTGGATTTGGTCTATCCAACACAATCATTTTTTTCTTGTTCTCTGCGCATGCTTCCATGCAATAGGTCATGGTTGAAATGTAAGTGTAAAAACGAACTCCAACATCTTGCATATCGTAAATTACAATGTCAATTCCTTTTAAATCTTCTGCAGTAGGTTTTTTATGTTTACCGTACAATGAAATAATTGGTAAACCTGTTTTGCTATCTTTTTGGTCACCTACTTTTTCGCCAGCATCGGATGTTCCTCTAAAACCATGCTCGGGCGAAAATATTTTTTTTACTTTAATATTTAAGGATAATAAAGTATCAACCAAATGTGTGTTGTTTATTTTTGAAGTAATATTGGCAACAATTGCCACGTTTTTGTTTTGTAATAAAGGAAGAAATTTATCGATGCGTTTTGCACCTACGGTAATTTCTTTATCAGTAAGTACTTTTAATTCTTGAGCAAAACAAGTATTTAGCAACAATAATAATCCTAAAAGATACTTCATAAATAATTTAATTTTTCGTTGTGTTAAGGTCTTAATTCCTACCTTTGCTTTAAGCAATACAAATTAAGTTCCAATTTTTGAATTTTCACAATTTCATATCTAAGAAGTTATTCGCAAACGAAGGCTCAAAAAAAAGCATTTCGCGCCCAATTGTGAAAATTGCCATTGGTGGTATTGCCCTAGGAATTGCTGTAATGATACTTTCCCTAGCCATTGTTACGGGTTTTCAAAACGAAATTAAGAACAAGGTTATTGGTTTTGGTAGCCATGTTAGCATTGCAAAATTTGATAATAATGTTTCCTACGAGCCACAACCCATTCCTCAAAAACAAGATTTTATTGAGGATCTTAAGAAAAACACAAACGTTAAGCACATACAGGTATTTGCTACCAAAAACGGAATTTTAAAAACCAATACCGAAAATGAAGGCGTTGTGTTAAAAGGAATAGATACCGATTACGATTGGATATTTATTGAAAGAAATTTAATTACAGGAAAACGTATCAGTTTTAATGATACCACTGCATCAAAAGACATTCTTATTTCTAAAACTATTTCGGATAAATTAAATTTAAAAAACGGCGATAAACTACTTGTTTATTTTGTTACCAAAAAAAAAGCAAACGACTCCACTGATTTTGTGGAGTTTGAGCAACGCGTACGCGATTTTAAAATTTGTGGCATTTACGAAACAGGCTTTGAAGACCTTGATGCGCAAACAGTTTTTGTAGATATTAAACAAATAAAAAAATTAAATTACTGGGAACAAGATTTAGTAGGCGGTTTTGAAATACAATTAAACGACCTCAGTAAATTAGATGAGGTATCAACTCAAATAAATGAATCATTAAGCTACGAGTTAACTGCGCAAAGCATTAAAGAAAGCAACCCAGGCATTTTTGGTTGGTTAGAATTAATGGACTCCAACGCAATCATTATTATTACACTCATGGTTATTGTTGCTGCTATTAATATGATTTCTGCATTACTAATTCTCATCTTAGAAAAAACAAACAGCATCGGTTTATTAAAAGCCTTAGGGGCAAGCAACCAAAGCGTGCGCAGCATTTTTTTAAACCTTGCCTTTAAACTTATTGCCAAAGGCCTGCTCTACGGAAACATCATCGGCATCAGTATCTGTTTTATACAAATGAAATGGAAAATCCTTACCCTACAAAAAGAAACTTATTACCTCGACCACGTGCCCATTAATTTCGACATCCTACACATTGCCCTGCTAAATGCAGGTACTATTGTGGTGTGTATGGTATTTATGTTATTACCAACTTTGGTCATTAGTAAAATTACTCCTGTAAAAGCCCTCCGCTTTAATTAAAAACTCCAAAAGTTTCACTATTTCCAACATTTTCACGTAGTTTAACGTATTTGCATTTTATTATGTGAGCTTAACATATTTTAACAGCTTTAA
>CANJJP010000270.1 GCA_947474485.1 Bacteroidota bacterium
GATTTTGTGTCTTAACTATTGCGGTTGTGGAAGCTTCGCCTAACATCGAAAAAATTAACTCCAAATCAGTCATGTGATCTCGCAAATTTTCTCGTTTCAAACCCTTTACTTTCTTGTATTCATTTGGACTTAAACCAAATGTAGCTTTAGAAATTTCAGCAGTGAGTATGGCGTATTCTTTATTTTCTTTTACCCCTCGCGTTTTCCAATTATCGGTTAATTCTTCTCTAATGGCAATACTGCGCATTCGCTTCTCTATCCAATCTTCTGAGTAACCTTTTAGTTTATATAATTCACGTGTACGTTTTGCTGCTAATTCAGGGTTTTCAATTTCATCTAATCTATCTGAGCCTACTTGTGCTAGCCACAATTTAAAGGGTTCCGCTTTTGATGATGGGATGGACTGTATAATACGTAGCAGGCCCTTTGCGTTAGCGCAGCCCATGCGTTGTTTGCCTCCGGCAGTATCCACCAAAAGGGTGGGGACAAGTTGTCCCCACCCTTTGGAAAGTTCTTCATCACGCTTACGCATCTTTTTTAAATAGTCGGTTGGATTACTAGTGTCAGTCAATACTTGAATCACATCTACAACAACGAAATACCATTTTTGGTCATCCTCATTCCAAACTGAACGAATTTTTTTGCTCTCAAATAATTTTATTGCACTCATATTTTAATATCGGTTTTTTTAAAGTATAAATGAGGAATATTTCTCAGTGTAAAAATTAAATATTTTTATATATTCATTATTTCATAGTAAAATTAAACTATAAATAATTACGAATACAATTTGGTTAAATTTATTGCAATAAAAAACCCCCGCCCTTCGACTAGCTCAGGATGACGGGGGTTGTTTTAATTAAATTAACTATTATTTCACCATTCTAAGGAAAGATAATTCTCTTTCTGTTAGTAAACGCCATCTGCTGCGGGGCAAATCCTTTTTTGTTAGGCCTGCAAACATTACTCTATCAAGGCGTACAACCTTGTAACCTAAATGTTCAAACATTCTTCTTACAATTCGGTTTCTTCCTGAGTGAATTTCAATTCCAATTTCTCTTCTGTTAGTGCTCTCACCAACAAATTCTAATTTATCAGGTTTAATCATTCCGTCTTCCAATTCAATACCATCCATAATGGCTTTAAAATCTTCAGGCTTAATGCTCTTATCTAATTCAACCGAATATAATTTTTGAATGTTGTTTTTAGGATGTGTTAACTTCATTGTCATTTCACCATCATTGGTAAATAACAATAAACCTGTTGTGTTTCTATCTAAACGACCAACTGGGTAAACACGCTCTTTACAAGCATTTTTAATTAATTCCATTACTGTTTTTCTTCCTTCCGGATCATCCAAAGTAGTAATGTAATCTTTTGGTTTGTTTAGTAAAATGTAAACATGTTTCTCACGTTTGATTGGTGTTCCGCCATAGTGTACTTCATCTTCAGGTTTTACTTTGTAACCTAATTCAGCAACAACTTTTCCATTTACACTAACTGCACCGCTTTCAATTAATTTATCTGCCTCTCTACGTGAACAAACACCTGAGTTTGCAATAAATTTATTTAAACGAATTAAGCCATCTTCATTTTGCGATTGAGATGCAAAGCTAGTTTTTTCAATACGTTGACGCTTTGGCTTTTCAGCACCTTTACGTTCGTATGAATCAAATTGCTCGTATGATTTTTTCTTTCTGTCGTCAGAGTTTGAATCTCTTTCTTCAGAAGAACTATCTTTTCTAGAAAATGTTTTCTTTTCTTTATCTTGATTATCGTAAAAACTTCCTTTGTAAGGTTTTTTGTTTTCAGAAGTTACATCTTTAATGTATCCATCATCTTCTGAACTTCTGCTTCTTTCAAATGAAGTTTCGCTCCATTTTTCTGCACTCTTTGGTTTGTCAGAAAAAGAATCATTATCAAATGCACGGCTGTCTCTTTTGTAAGGTTTTTTCTCATCAGAGAAAGGTTTTGAAAAACTTCTTTTTTCTCCAAATGTTTTTCTATCATCACCTTCTTTTGAATATGGACGTTTTTCTCTATCGCCATAAGGTTTTCTTTCTGAACTATCTTTTGAATAAGGCTTTTTCTCTCTGTCTCCATATGGTTTTCTTTCAGAGCTGTCTTTTGAATAAGAGCGTTTTTCTCTGTCGCCATAGGGCTTTTTATCATCACCATCTTTTGCAAATGGTTTTCTTTCTCTGTCTCCGTATGTTTTTCTTTGTTCTCCATCTCTTGAGAAAGGTTTTTTCTCTCTGTCTCCAAATGGTTTTCTTTCAGAACTGTCTTTTGAATATGAACGTTTTTCTCTATCTCCGTATGGTTTTTTATCATCATCATCTTTTGAATACGAACGTTTTTCTCTATCGCCATAAGGCTTTCTTTCCGAACTATCTTTTGAATACGATTTTTTCTCTCTATCTCCGTAAGGTTTTCTTTCAGAGCTGTCAGATGAATAAGAACGTTTTTCTCTATCGCCGTATGCTTTTTTATCATCACCGTCTTTTGAGTAAGAACGTTTTTCTCTGTCGCCATAACTTTTTTCTGAAGAATCTTTTGAGTAAGATTTTCTTTCAGAAGAATCATCTCCTTCTGTTTTCTTAGAGTAGTAACGCTTAGCGCTTCCTTCTACTTTTTTCTCGATGAAGGTTTTTCCTTCACTTTCTAATCTTGCTGCAGGTTTGTTGAAGCGTCTTTTCTTTTCTCCGCCCTCACTACTACCTTCATCACTGCGTTTTGAGCCTGCGCTGCTGTATGAGCGCTTTTCTCCTGAATCAGATTTTGAATAGCTCTTTTTCCCAAAAGTACCACCTGATTCTTTTTTTCTTCCACTACTATTTTTCATTCTTGTAATTTTAAAAATTCCAGTTTTAAAGATTGCCGTTTTGCATCCCGGTCAGTCTATCTGAAATCGACTGCAAAGATAGGCTTTTTTTGCCGTAATCACCTATATTTTAGTCGATTTGCCGCGATTTTCCCCCTTAATTGTTAATGGGATGTTATAAAATGGGTACTTTGGAAAGGATATAAAAACCTCGAAAATGGTATATTTGCCCTCTATTTTTATAAATTATGCAAACTACATTAAGCGAACAAGAGTTATTACGTCGTCAGAAATTAGAAGAATTGAAGCATTTGGGTATCGATCCATATCCTGCTCATGAGTTCCTAGTAAACGTTACTGCCTCAGATATTAAGGAAAATTACGATAGAGATAAACTAAATTATAAGAACATCAGTATTGCAGGCCGTTTAATGATGGTGAGAGATATGGGTAAGGCTGCTTTTGCTGAATTGCAAGATGCTACAGGTCGTATCCAAATTTATGTGAAGCAAGATGAAATTTGTCCTACTGAAGATAAAACTTTATATGCTTCTGTTTGGAAAAAATTATTGGACTTAGGAGATATTATTGGTGTTGAAGGATATGTTTTTACAACTAAGGTTGGAGAGATTTCTATTCACGTTACTAATTTTAAATTATTAAGTAAATCTTTAAAGCCGCTTCCTGTTGTTAAAACAGACGAAGCTGGAAATTCATTTGATGAAGTATCTGATCCAGAATTTAGATACCGTCAGCGTTATGTTGATTTAATCATCAATCCTAAAGTGAAGAAAACATTTGAGCAACGCACTAAAGTGGTAAACTCAATTCGTAATTTCTTAAACGATAGAGGCGCTTTAGAAGTTGATACTCCTGTGCTGCAATCTATACCAGGTGGGGCAACTGCTCGTCCGTTTATGACACACCACAATGCATTGGATATGCCTTTGTACATGCGTATTGCAAACGAATTATATTTAAAACGTTTAATAGTTGGTGGATTTGATTGGGTGTATGAGTTCTCTCGTAACTTCAGAAATGAAGGTATGGATAGAACGCATAATCCTGAATTTACTATTCTTGAATTTTACGTTGCTTAC
>CANJJP010000271.1 GCA_947474485.1 Bacteroidota bacterium
ACGTAATCGTTAATTTTTAAACGTGTTACCATGTTAGGATGATAATCCTTTTTATTATCTAGAAGCACTTCTACAGTAAATGTTCTAGAAACATTGCTGATTGCACGGGCAGCGAAATTAATTTTGGCTTCTAACGAATCACCAGTATCTGGGAAATAAACTTTTACAACATCTCCTTTTTTAACACGTCCTGCATAAGTTTCAGCCATTTCAGCTTTTACTTTTAAGTTGGAGAAATTAATAACACGTATTGCGGGTAAACCAGGCGCAACTGCTTGCCCAACTTTTATATCAACTGCATCAACAGTTCCAGCAATTGGAGAAATAATTTTTGTCATACGCAATTGTTCTTGTAGCGTTAACATTTTTTTCTCCAAACTTTCTTTGTTAGTCTTAGCTTGCAAATATTGAACTTCCGTTCCAATTTTTTGATCCCAAAGCGATTTTTGCTTTTCGTATAGTTGATTTACTAAATCTAAGTTGGTTTGTAAATCGCTAATACTTTGTTGCACTGCACGCGCATCGGTTTCTGCAAGCACTTGTCCTTTGCTAACTTCATCACCAACTTTTACATTTATTTTATTGATTGTTCCTGGTATTTCAGAAGACAATGCAACGTTTTCATCCGCATCAATTTTTCCTTGCGCATCAATGTAAGTGAGGAAAGTTTGTGGAACAATTTTCATTGTTTCAACAAGGTTAATTTTTACTTGTGTTGAGTCTCCACCTTCTTTTGCAATTTCTGCTTCTAACTTTTCAATTTGAGCAGTTAAAGCATCTTGTTGCTTTTTTAAATTATCTAATTCGGTTTTTTTGTCAGGCTGTGAACATGCAGCTAATAAAAGTATTCCGAGTGTTGAAAGAGTGATTATTGTTTTCATATCTTAATTTTAGTCGTTATTGAATTTTTTAATTGTTAGTTTTTCTTTTCCCAAAGTCATGCTGAGCCTGACGAAGCACATTTATTTAATATTCCCCTGTGCTTTATCTAAATCTGTTTTTGCAATTATTAAATCGTACACAGCACTTAGGTAATTTGTTTCTGCTTCCTTTAAGGCAGTTTCTGCTGTGATTATTTCTAAGCTTGAGCCAACGCCTGCATCGTATTTTTTCTTAGTTGTTTCAAAAATTGATTTTGCTAATTCTTTATTTTTAGCTTGCGTTTGAAGACTTGCATAAGCGTTTTTGTACATAATCGCAGCTGCCGAAGTTTCCATGTCGATTGCAGATTTTGCATAGGTCATGGTGTTGTTTGTTTTTACTAAATTTAATTTAGCTTGTTGTATTCGGTAATATTTTTGTCCACCACTAAAAATAGGAACATTTAATGTTGCTCCAATTAAACCTATTGGAAACCATTTTTGCTCAGAATCAAAAAAGTCGAATTTTGTGCGTTGAGCATTACGTTGGTAAGAACCATAAGCGACTAACGAAGGCAAGTATGCATATCGGTAACGTTTTAAGTCTAGTTCATTTATTTTCCGTTGTGATTCTAATAAGGAAAATTCGGGACGACTTGTATAATTTGCTTTTACATCTGCAATAGAAGCTAAATCTTGAAACTGCTCAGCTTTTAATTCATCTGTTAATGTTATTGGTTCAGAAACCACATAACCCATTTGAAACTTTAACATAGTTTCGCTTAAACCAATTAAACGATCTACTTTTTCTTTTTCGGTAAGTAAATTATTGTAGGCAAGCTCAATTCTATCTACATCTAATTTTTCAACAAATCCTGCCTGATTCAGTGCTTTAGTGTCATCATAAATTTTCTTGATGCGATCTATATTTGCAGTTAGCGTTTTTAAGCGTTCACGATTGATAAGTACATTGTAGTAGGCTTTTGTTACACTAACATTTGTTTCAATTTTTGTTCGTGTTAATGATTTTTCTGATAGCGTTTTAAATTCCTTCGCAGCTTGTAAACCAACTAAATAATCGCTGCTGAAAATAATTTGAGACACCGAAATACCAGCAGAGGCATTCCACTGTGTACCAAACTTAACTGGAATAAAAGTACCTGCAGGAGCTCCAAAAAATTGCCCCGGTAATAATGAAGTTGGAATTTCAAAGTAATCTTTTAAATCAACACTCCCACTAATTTGTGGCAAACCAATTCCAATAAATTCTTTGTTTCTGTAATCTGCAAGCTTCATGTCTATCTCAGCATTCAGGTAGTTTGCATTGTGCTTGTTTGCATAATCAATTGCGGCTTGCAAAGTAAATTCAGAGCCTCCTGTTCCAGTACTTTGTGCAAATGATAAAATTGGTAAAACACTTAGTGCAATAACAATCGTTTTTATTTTTAGTAGCTTCATCATAATTTTTTTTATTCTTCTTCTTTTACTTCTTTGTATTTATTAATTAGTTTATGTCCTTTTAAAGTGCAAATACCATATAAAAAATGTTCGGTTAACGCTAATTGTACTTGCAGTACACTAAATTTATCAGGAGTGAAAATTTGAGGATTAAAAGCCATTTCAACTTCTTCCATTCGTAATCGTGCTAATATTTTTGCATTAATATCCTCGCGCACATAGCCATCTTTTTTTCCTTTTTCAATGGATTTTTCAACCATCGATTGCACAAAATTTTCTTTAAAATCTCTGATGAGTTGCCAAGATTTTGGATGGTATTTTTGCAATTCATAAAACAACAACGGATTTACTTTGCTGAAAATCTCCGTCATGCTTTTCATGATATTAAAAACCTCTTCAACTACGTTTTCAGATTTATCGTAGTTTCCTCTAAAAGTGCATTCATCTTCCTTAATATGATTTTGCATGAGTGTATGCACCATTTCATCCTTGTCTTTATAACACTGATAAATGGTTTTTTTACTCATGCCCAAATGCTTCGCAATGTCGTCCATTGTTACAGAGCGCAGTCCGTATTTAAAAAATAACTCTTGCGCACCATGTAATATTTTATCTTCGTGCTCCATTTTCTAAAATCGGGAGCAAAACTATGGAAACTTTTATTGTCTTGCAAGTTTCCAGACTTAAAAAAGTTGTAAATTTCGCTCATGTTTAACATTTGCCTGTTCATAAAGCTGTTTTGCATCGACAAATAACCTGTTTTCTTGTTGTAAATTTGTATATGATGAAATGTGCGTTGAGTAAATATGTGTTTTTATCAGTATTATCAATAATACTGAACATTTCTTCATTTGCTCAACCTTCCGAAAAAAAGAACACTCCTAACGATTATATTAGGATGTATAAGGAAGATGCAATTTCTGAGATGTTAGCCTATGGTATTCCGGCAAGTATAACATTAGCACAAGGGATGTTAGAGAGTGGAAATGGGAATAGTGCACTTTCAGTTTACGCAAATAATCATTTTGGAATTAAATGCCATGTAGGCTGGACAGGTGAAAGCTATATTATGGATGATGATGCTAAAAACGAGTGTTTTAGGAAATATGAGAAAGTCTTGGATTCTTATACCGACCATTCCTTGTTTTTAAAAAATCGCTCACGTTATGCTTTTTTGTTTGAGTTGCCACTAACCGATTATAGAGGCTGGGCAAAAGGTTTGAAGGAAGCTGGTTATGCAACACATCCAAAATATGCTGAGCAATTAATTGAGCTAATTGAAAAGTATAAGTTGTACGGGTATGATAAATTGCAGGATATGCATAATATGCCCATTGCAAATGGTGCTCCTAAAACGCAAATGGAATTAAGGCAAGTATTGCGTTTTAATCGCACTAAATTTATTATTGCAAAGCCAGGTGATTCGTTTTTTAAAATTGCTAGTGAGTTTGATGTAGAGCTTGAAGATTTATTGGCTTATAACGAACTGTCAAAAAAAGATAAACTACAAGCAGGGACAAAAATTTATGTAGAGCGTAAGCGCCGCAAAGCATTGGAACCTTATCATGTTGTAACAAAAGGCGAAACGATGAAATCGATTGCC
>CANJJP010000272.1 GCA_947474485.1 Bacteroidota bacterium
AAAGAAGAACGTTTGATGATTTATTTTGGAAGCGTCAGTTTAATAGTAACATTGTGAAAGAAACCAATGTTTATGATAGAGGTATGAATGAATATTCGAAAGGAATTGATGCTTTATTAGAAAACGAAAGAGTAAAAAAAGAAATTTTCCAATATGAACATGATTTCTGGCATTTCTAAAAATATTTAGTAGTTAAAACCCTCCGATAAGTCGGAGGGTTTTTTGTTTTACTACATTCGTACATGCAAAGTTTATTAAATAAAATTCCATTCATAAGAATATTTACACCCTTTGCATTGGGTGTAATTATTAGTTTGCTTTTTACTATAAATCGCGATTTTATAATAATATTAGTTTCTTCATACTTTTCAATTCTTGCTTGTTATTTTGTTTTAAATGTTTCGAAACGAAAGAGTGTAAAATTTGTATTCGGTTTACTTCTTAATTTCTTCCTATTTTTTGTCGCAGTTGAATCATGTTATCTACGTAAGGCAGATAATAATCCAAATCATTATACTAATGTCATTTTTACTAAGGAAACCTTGTTGTCGGGCCACATTTGTGATATTCCGCAATTAAAAGAGAAAAGCATTAAGGCGAAGATTCAACTAACTCACTACAAAGAAAATAATGTTTGGAAAGCTTGCGAAGGAATTTTCTATGCTTATTTCCCTCGCACTACAGCTGATATTGTTACTGGGAGTAATATTGTTTTCAAAAACAAGTTAACTGCAATTCCTGAGCCTAAAAACCCCTTTGATTTTAATTATAAGCAGTACCTCTATTATAAAAATATTTATCATCAATGTTTTTTAAAGGAAAATGATTTTAAGATTGCACATTCTGGTTTTGAATTACCAATAACAGAATACCCTTTATTATTAAAATCACGATTATTAGAAATTTTAAAGGAGAATAAGTTGAAGGACGATGATTTAAGTGTTACTTCAGCTTTATTGTTAGGTTATGATGATGAAATCTCACGTGATTTAATGGGCGCTTATTCCCGAACAGGAACTCTTCATGTATTATCGGTTTCTGGTTTGCATGTTGGGATTTTATTTATGATGTTAAATTTTATTATTCGTTTGCCTAATCGTAAATTATTTGTTGTAATTAAAACACTACTCATCTTTATATGTATTTGGTTTTATGCTGCATTAACTGGCATGTCGCCTTCGGTAGTGAGATCGGCAACTATGTTTAGTTTTATTTTGATAGGAACAGCGATTAACAAGAAAGGAAATATTTATAATACACTTTTAGCAAGTGCTTTTTTAATTTTGTTATTCGATCCTTTTCTGCTTATAGACGTTGGTTTTCAATTGTCGTATTTGGCTGTTGGAGGTATTGTTTTCTTTTATCCTTACGTTTCGAATTGGTTTGTAAGCCGACATAAATTTGCAAACGTTATTTGGCGCACTACAGCAGTTTCTATAAGTGCTCAGATTATTACTTTACCAATTACAATTTATTATTTCGGACAGTTCCCAACCTTGTTTTTTATAGCGAATTTAGTTGTGATTCCACTTTCATATGTTGTAATGGTAGGCTCAATGATATTGGTTTGTGTGTCGAAAATTAAATTTTTAGCAATTTTGTTTTCCACTCTTGTTGGATGGAGCGTTACATTCATGAATGAAATAACCTTGTTTTTGGATAGGTTCAAATTTGTGAATCTTAGCGAGATGAATGTTTCATTTTATGAGATGATGATTCTTTCATTACTTATTGGAACCATCACTTACTTTTTTATTAATAAAAATTATTTTTCAGGAATCACATCCTTAGTCTTAAGTGTTTTTCTTTTACTCTCATCAATACTAAATTCTTTTTTCGTGAAAGAAAGTAAAACAATTATTTTTCATGCAACAAATTCATCTGTTATAGATACTTATATAGATAAAAGCGCCACCTCCTTTTCTTTTTACAAGGAACAACCCAATCAGTTTTTTTCAAGCGCAACACAATATAGGATGCGTAATGGTATTAAACATATAAAAGAAAATAAATTACAAACTGGTTTATATTATTTTGAGAATGTGGGGCATAAGTTTGGTGTGCTTTGTGGCGACACATTGTTAAACTATGAACTAAAGCATATTGAATTAGATTATTTAGTACTTTCGAATAATGCTTATGTGAAAGGAATTGATAAACTTAAAGTAAAAACAATTGTTGCAGATGGAAGTAATAGTTACAAGACTATTAATTATTTAAAGAAAAAACAATTGACAAATCTTTGGATAACAAAAGAGCAAGGAGCTTTTATTGTTAATGAATAATTGAGTAATTGTATTTGATATGAAGCTGAGGATTGGAGATAAAGTTACTTTCTTAAATGAAAAGGGTGGGGGAATTGTTGTTCGGTTAAAGGACAAGGATACAGCTATTGTTGAAAGTGCAGATGGATTCGAAATTCCTTATTTGATAAAATTTCTTGTCCCTGTGCATAACGAATTAGTTATTAATAGTGCTGCCGAAAATTTAGATATCGAGCCTGAAAAATCTGTTGAAGAACGAGTTTATTTTATTGTTGAACCCGATCATGAGCTTCCAGCATTGATGAATGAATTGAATTTATATATATTCAATAGCTCTTCATACAATATGCATTTTTCGTATTCGATAAAGGATGGTAATTTATTTCAAACCTTGAAGCACGGAGAAATAGGGCAGTTCCAGAAGCTGGCGATAAAAAAAATAAACAAAAGAAATTTAAAGGAATATGCTTTTCATAAAATAGATATGTTGTTTTACAAAAACACGCACTATCCTGCCCAGCTTCCTGTTGCAGAAATTATTCATATAACTGATCAGTTATTTAGTAAAGCAAATCTGATAAAGCATCACGAGTTTAAATACCCCGTTCTAGCTTTTCCTATAAAGGAAAATTTTATGCGCGCAAATCAAATTAAATATCATTTAACAGAGTATGATATGGAAAGGTTAAGTCGTATAAAAGAATTTAGTTCGCAAAAAAAAGTATCAAAACCACATTCAGAATATTTAGCAACTTTGGAAAAAGAAGTTGATTTACATATTGAAAATTTATTGGATTCGCATAAAGGAATGACGAATGCACAAATTATCCAACATCAATTGCGATATTTTCAGAAGGAATTAGAGAATGCAATTAATGGTAATTTTTATAAAATTGTTTTTATTCATGGATTAGGGAATGGAAGATTACGCCAAGAAATACTTGCAATTTTAAGAAACTATCCAGAACTAATTGTACAGGATGGTTCATTTAAAAAGTATGGTTTTGGTGCAACTGAGGTAATAATTCCCCATACAAGTAGGCAGGTGTAATTTGTTGAATAAAAAAAGCCCCTTAAAAAGGGGCTTTCCGGTGTAGCGAGATCGGGATTTGAACCCGAGACTGAGTTATCCAAATTAAAATGCATAATAAAAACTTTAATAATTTTCCGTTAATGGCATTAACAATTTGCAAACTTCACCTTTTGATTCTCCTGTTCACAAATTTCTTCTCGCTCAAAATCAGCACTTAAAAACTTTTTAACTCTTGTAATAAAAATTAAAAGCGGTCGTACTTTAGCATAACAAATATACTTACATGAATTCTACACTCCAACAACTAAATAAATTAGCTGAACGCTACAGTTCAAATGAAAACCAGGATGAGTTAGCGCATGATTTGGAGGCACTTCTTGTTGCTTTGCACGAATCAGAACTAATGGCAGAACATAAGCCAGAAGGCCTATCATCGCTAGTGAAGGAGAGGTCTGATTTTTTCTTTGATATTTCAAAGCCTAGAGAAGAATATTTTATACCTACTGGATATAAAGAGTTTGATAAAGAATTAAGCGGATGGCGAAAAGGGGAGTTAGCGGTTATAGCTGCTAGGCCTGGTATGGGAAAAACACAGTTAATGATTGATATGGCTGTA
>CANJJP010000273.1 GCA_947474485.1 Bacteroidota bacterium
TATTTGTTGCTTAATTTTACTTTTAACCCGAGCAAGCAAAAATATTTTAATTGTTTTGTGATTATTTACTCCTTTTTGCGAATAATATAGAAACAGCTTTAAAGTGGAAAAAGAAAAGTTTATTCAGATAATAAAGGAAAATCGAAACCTAATCTATAAGATTTGCTACTCCTATTGCAAAGAGCCTGAAAACAGGAATGATTTAGAACAGGAAATACTTATACAATTATGGCATTCGCTTGGGAAATTTGACGGACGCGTTAAAATAACTACCTGGATTTATCGCATTGCATTAAACACGGCCATTTCTTTTTACCGCAAAGAATCAAAAGTTAGCAAAAACAAAATCCCAATCGATAAGTCGATTATTTCTTTAAGCAATAATGAAAATGATATTGAACTCAATCAAAACATCACATTACTATACAAATTTATCGATAAACTTAATGAGTTGGATAAAGCGCTTATCCTTCTTTATTTAGACGATAATAAACACAAAGAAATAGCCGAAATACTTGGGATAAGCGAAACAAATGTTGGTACAAAAATCAGCAGAATTAAAAAGGAATTAAAAGAACAATTTAACAACAACTAATTTATTAGATATGGAACTTCAAGATTTTAAAAACGCATGGAACGAGTACGACAAAAAATTGTCGGAAAACCTAAAACTTAACGAGAGTTTATTAAAAGAAATTAACCTGCAAAAAACAAAAAACGAATTACAAAAGCCACTTATTTATGAGATAATAAATGTAAGCTTCATGTTGATTCTTACTGTTTATTTGGCCTTTGCAAGCATACAATATCAATACGAAATAAAGTATTTAATTCCAGGCATTGTTTCAACTATAATTTCTGGACTGTACCTAAGTTTCTCTATTCGTAAAGTAAGGAAATTCCTAAATCTAAATTACTTCGACACACCAATTTTAGATCTACAAAAATCGGTGACATCATTAAACTTACTCATTTTAAAATTGCGCAAATTCGAATTAGTTTTATTCCCAGCTTTTGCGGTGGCATTATTACCAATCTTATTCATAAGCGTGAGGCATTTCGATATCTATGAAAACACAAGGCTACTGATAATCGAAATATGCTTAATCTTTGCAACATGCATTCCTTTAAGTTTGTGGATTAACAAATATCTTTATGACAAAAAGCTTAAAAATGCAGAGCAATTTTTAATGAAAATAAATTCGTTTGAAAGGGATTAGAAAACTGTTCCGAATCTGAATATTTCAGATTCGAAACTACTTCGGTGTATAAATAGCCTTCTCCTTCTTATTCTCTTTGTGGGTAATAGTATCCTTTTTATTTTTGATATTCTTAATATCAATATCAGGAACAAACTTCCAAGTTCCCTTACTGTAATCAAATGCATCGTAGCTAAAATCAGGACCGTAATACTGAAACTGCCCTTCCATGTATTGATCCTTAGGTGCAAGGTGGTCAAAAATAATCATGCCCTTCTCTTCATTGTATTTTAAGGACATGGTAATTTCTGTTGAGTACTCAAACATAATTCTTCTCGGGTTTTTCTTCGGAAATTTAAATTCATCTTTTCCAAATATTGGGTCGCCATTATCCTTAAAATAAAGGATATCAATAAACTTGCGTTGAGTTAACTTATCGTTTCCATCCCAAGCTAATAATGTATAATAATCTTTGCACTTAATGATTTTATAATATAACATTCCAAACCATTTGTCTGGCTCGCCCACATATGTTTCTGGATTTTTAACGGTCATTGATTTATCAACCAGTTTAAAGTATTCATACTTTTTTGTTTTCGCATCAAAGGTTTGAAGGAAACCAAAATAAAAGAAACTTCCATCACCTTTGTATATATTCCAATTAATAATTTTAAACTTATTATCAGGAGAAGTTAAGCGAGCAATTTGTGTAAGTGAATCGAATGGATAGTAGAATGATAACTCAGCTGAAAGTGTAGTATCTAACAATCCTAAAAACTCTTTATTGTAAACACTTTTAAGCGAGTCATTTTTGGTAGTAAATAGTTTCTTTTGTATAGCTTGTAATTTAAGCTCTGCTGCTCGAAAGTATTGCTTATCCTTTTCCGACAATTCTACTTGCGAAAAAGCGTTGGCAAAAAACGAAAGGAAAAATACCAGAACAATATATCTCATAGTATATTTAATTTCTATCATAACGTGGTTTATGCAAAAATAGTACAAATACTAAGCCAATTGAAACATTAATTTACAAATTATGTTAGAAGCTAGGCTTATTCATCCAAAAGCTGGGAAAGAGGAGTCTTTTTAAAATCAGCAGAACTAATGAATTGGTTCTTTGTTTTATCCTGAATTAAAAATACAGCATGCGCAAATTCAGTCAGTATTTCAATATCGTGGCTAGATACAAGTACAATTTTATTTTCTTTCTCGGCAATATCTTTAAGCAAGGTAAACAATTTGCGCTTTGATGAATAATCTAAAAAAGCTGTTGGTTCATCTAATAACAATACATCTGTTTGCTGTGCTAATGCACGTGCAATCATTGCCTTTTGAAACTCTCCATCACTTAACTCAGTGCATTTTTTTTCTTGCAGGTTTTCTATCCCACACAACGAAATACTAGAGGCAATTGCGGCTTTGTCTTGTTCACTTAATGAACCAAACAAATTAGTGTGCGGAAATCTACCCAATGCAACTAAATCATAAACTGTAAAACCACCAAGACTTGGCTTTTCGGTTAATACAATGGCTATTTTTTTTGCTAGGTCGATGTGAGATATGCTTTGGATATCCTTATCGCCCAACATTATTTTTCCTGAAATAGGCTTTAGATTTCCGGAAAGTGTTTTTAATAAGGTGGACTTCCCTACTCCATTATTTGCAACCAATCCAATTAAATTACCAGAGGCAAAAGCAACATTGATGTTTTGCACAACAAGCTTTTTTGCATCGTAACCAATGCAAAGCTCGTGTAAACTTAATTGTATGTTGTTATCCTTCGACATTCTTATTCTTTAGTAATAAATACAAAATAACAGGAGCACCAATAAGCGATGTGATTACATTTAATGGTAATAACACACCATTAACTGGCAATTGACAAATAATATCGCACAGTAACATAATACTTGGGCCTAGCAACATACTTGCTGGAACAACATAACGATGTAAAGATGTTTTAAAAAACAAACGACTTAAATGTGGAACTGCAATTCCAATAAAAGCTATTGGTCCGCAAAAGGCTGTAACAATGCCCGAAAGAACACCTGTGATAAGAATGATTATAAAACGTGTTTGTTTTACATTGATACCCAAACTGCTTGCATAGTTCTCGCCTAGCAAAATAACATCTAGTTTTTTAATTAAGAATAATGTAAGAAAGCAAAGAATTATTGTAAGCGGGACAAACAATGTAAGGTCAGAAAGCGCAGTGCTTCCAATACTTGCCATGTTCCACATAATAAATCCCTTTAAGCTTTCAGCACTTGAGAAATATTCTAATAAGGATTGAAATGATGCAATCATTTGTCCCAACATAATACCTGCGAGTAATAAACCAGTATTGTTTTTTACCTTTTTAGCAACAGCCATTACTAAAAACAAAACAGCCAAAGAACCAATTACAGCTGCGCTCACAACACCTAAGTCAGCAAAAAAATTACTCATTTCAAATCCAAAGAAACCGCTGCTTAACATTACTAATGCTACACCCAAGTTTGCTCCAGAGTTTACACCCAACACATACGGACCAGCCAGTGGATTACGAAATAAAGTTTGCATTAAAATTCCACACACCGATAAAGCCATTCCTGCTAATACTGCAGTAATTGCTTTTGGCAAACGAATTTGCTGCACAATTTGAACACTTGCCTCCGTTCCTTTTCCCATCAAGGCATTCAAAGCTTCGCTGACAGACATTGAA
>CANJJP010000274.1 GCA_947474485.1 Bacteroidota bacterium
CATATCTGATAAATCTAATCCTTCGCAATCAATACATTTTAAGCCAGCAGTTGTCATTTGCCATCTACGACCTACCATATTGTTATCCCAAGTGTTTGAAACGTTATCAACATCACTTAAATAGCCTAGTAACGATTCGTCGAAAAACACTACTACTCCTTTTGGAACTTTTATTTGTACTACTACCTCTTGGTCGCGCAGTTTTTCACCTTCTTCTAAATTAAATAGAGCGTTTAGTTTTATTAGTGAATCAACTTGTGTAATAGAGTAATTAATTCGTTTAGCACGCTCCGTTGCTTCTTGTTTTTCTTTACCCGCAGCGTATCTAATAATGGTAACTTCAATGCTGTCAGATTCTCCTTCGATTACTTTTAATTGAGGTACTCCATAAATTATTTTCTTACCGTTTACTTCTAATAATCTGCATGATCTGTCGTGGAAACCGCCAATTCTTATTTTACCTACTTTTCTGCTTTCTTCATACGCATCAAATTGTTCAAGGAGTTTATTTTCAGTGTCGGCAGATATATAAAGTGTATCCATTTTTGCATTACTTATTGCAAATGGTGTTTTACTTTTTCCTTCATGTTCTAGTTCTTTAAAGATACTAATTGCACCAAAGAAAACGATTATCATACCAATTGTCCAAACAATACCTGCTGATAAATTAATCCATTTGTTGTGATATTTTATTCCGAAAAGAATTTTAATTCCTTTGTAAAGAAGCATTACTGCAGGAATACCAATTAAGATAATTAAACCAAATATTGTAAGAGCTTTATTAGTGCCTAAAAAATCGTCAACATATAATTCAGCATTACTTCCATTAATGGTTGCTTTGTTAAGTATAATAGCTATAGTAGCAATCATAAAACCAATACCAATAAATATTAAGAACATTCCAATGATTTTATAGATGATTTTAAAAATGGTACCGAATATTTGTTTCAAAACATCTGCAACTTTATCTCCTGTGCGAGCACTTTTCATGCGCTCCCCCATGTTTTGCATACGGTCTTTAAATTGCCCCGCTTCTTCTTTTACTGATTTGCTAATATTGTTGATGTCGATTGGTTCGCCATGCATCTCTAGCTTTTCAGCAGTTGTTCTTGCTTCCGGAATAATTACCCAAAGGATAACGTATAATGGAATTAAAATACCAACAGACATAAATACTAATATAATTAAGGAGATACGAATCCAAAGAGAATCTATATCAAAGTAGTTTGCAAATCCTGCACACACACCACCTGCAATTTTTGTATCAGGATCTCTAAACATTCTTCTGCGACGACCACCATTGTAATATTGGTAATTAGGTTCTTGTTTGCTTGCAGTGTTTGAATCTTGCGCATCATCACCTGCAAAGTCTTCTGGTTTTCCCATTACGTTCATCACATGCTCAACATCTGCCATTAAAACAACTTGTTTGTAATCGCTTACTTTTTCTTTAAGTAGTTCGGCAATACGAGCTTCTATATCACTCATTATTTCACTTCCGCCGTCAGCATTAATAAAGTATCCTTTTATGGTACTCAAGTATTTGCTGAGTGTATCGTAAGCATCCTCTTCTATGTGGAAGATGATACCGCTAATATTTATGGTTACTGTTTTGTTCATTTTGAATATTTTTATGTTTTACTTACTTACTTATTGTTTTGTTTACTATTTCCACTAACTCAAACCAGGATGCTTGCACCTCTTTTAAATACTGCTCACCAATTTCCGTGAGTTTGTAGTATTTGCGAGGTGGACCTGATGTACTCTCTTCCCATCGGTAGGTGAGGAGTCCTGTGTTTTTGAGTCGGGTTAAAAGAGGGTAAAGTGTGCCTTCAACTACAACTAACTTGGTTTCTTTCAATTTTTCGATGATCTCTGTTGGATACGCATCGCCTTGTGAGAGAATAGAAAGTATGCATAGTTCAAGAACACCTTTTCGCATTTGTGCTTTTGGGTTCTCTGAATTTACTGACATGCTTAAATGGTTTTAAAGTTAAATACTATACTATGCTATGACCAACGTTTGCTTTTAGCTCGCTCAGTGTTAATTGCGAAAATTGTTTTTCAATCTGATTTTTTAGTTCAGAATTTTTTGTTTTGGCCAAAACAAAATTTACTTTATCATTCTCAGATGTTGTAAAAATAATCTCCACCCTTTCATTTTGTTTCGCAACAAAACTTAGTTCTGATAAATTGATTTCTTGTGTAATTGTTTTACTCGCTTCTGTTTTTAAATTGCTTTCGTTTGTATTGTTAGCATTTGCTAAAAAAGCTGAGAAAGCAAATAACATTACTGCTCTTATTTTGATTACTTTCGATTTTAATTGATTAATTGTTGTTCTCATGTTTAGTTCTTTATTTTATATTTTATTAGTTGTATGCTATAACCATTATTATGTGGCGCAAAGATAATTTATTATTTTAGTACTATGCAATACATAGTACTAAAATAAATTATAAATAATTGATTTTCAATTCAATTATTTTTGTTGATAAGTACAGAATAATGATTAAAGACAAAAACAAACACTCTTAAACAAAACAATATCTTTGCAGAATAATATTTTCTATGGACATTAGTTCCCAGTTTAACGAGCTTTTAACGGCTAATGGTTTTGTTCAATTATTAGTCCTTTCTCTTTTAGAGATTGTATTAGGTATTGATAACCTCATTTTTATTTCACTTACAGCAGCAAAAATCCTTGATAAACGCCAGCGCAGTAAGGCGCGGATGCTTGGTTTGTTCTTGGCTTTAATCATAAGGGGAGGAATGTTGTTCTCTATTTCATGGTTAGCCAGTGCACAGGAACCATTGTTTTTCTTAGGAAGTTTGGGTATTTCATTAGGAAACCTAGTAATGTTTGCTGGTGGAGCATTCCTATTATACAAAACAATAGCGGAAATCCGTGAGAAAATATTGAATGATGAAGAGCATGAAACTAAGCATGAAGAAAGCATTAGCATGAGTTCTGCCATCGTGCAAATTATTATAATTGATTTTGTGTTTTCTTTTGATTCAATTTTAGCTGCTATTAAAGTTGCTCAAAAATCTCCTGAAGCACACATTAATTGCCCATGCGAAGTTGCAGAACAAGTACAGCACGCGGCAGCAAATCATGGCTCTAACTTAGTGATTATGGTTGGTGGTGTTTTAATTTCAATGATTGTAATGTTAGTTTTCTCAGAGAAAGTAAGCAAGTTTATTAATCAATATCCTAGTATTAAAATGCTAGCTCTAGCGTTTTTATTAGTAATTGGGGTTTCCTTAGTGTTAGATTGTTTTCACTTAGAAATTCCTAAACCTTATTTATATTCTGCTCTTGGCTTTGCAATTTTCTTAGAAACACTTAATATTGTGGAGAAGCGTATTCGCAGAAAACGTAATAGAATACAGCAAGAAGCAGAACGTGAAGCTTTAGGTATTGAAATAAATAAAGATAAAGACGACGATACAAAAGACTAAAACCAAACTTAATAGATTATGAAGAATATTACAGTTATAGGATCAGGAACAATGGGTAATGGCATTGCTCACGTGTTTGCACAGTGTGGATTTAATGTACACTTAGTTGATATTTCTCAACCCGCTTTAGATAAAGCTATTGCAACCATTGGGAAAAATTTAGATAGACAAGTTGCAAAAGGTTCATTAACAGAAGATGATAAAGAAAAAACATTATCAAATATTAAAACCTTTACAAAGGTTGAAGAAGCTGTTACTTCAGCTGATTTAGTGGTAGAAGCAGCAACTGAAAATGTAGATTTAAAATTAAAAATATTTAAGCAGTTAGATGAAGTTTGTCCTGCAAATACAATCCTTGCATCAAACACTTCTTCTATAAGTATTACAACGATTGCAGCTGTAACAAAGCGTGCAGATAAAGTAATTGG
>CANJJP010000275.1 GCA_947474485.1 Bacteroidota bacterium
AAAATGATTTGTCTGTATTGAAGAAGTCATTAAATATTAATGATACCACATTTGTTTTAAACTACAATGGCTCTTTAGGCACCTGGTACATGATGGATGAAATGATGCAGTTTTTTAAGGAGCTATTAATGATGAAAGAGGCTACTTTTCTAATTGTAACAAAGGATGAACCAGAAATAGCTATTGCTGCAGCAAAAAAATATGGAGTCGATGCGAATAAAATAATTGTGCGTTCGGCAACACGTGCTGAAATGCCTTCTTATATTGCTATTTCAAATGCATCATTGTTTTTTATTCGTCCAACATTTTCTAAAAGTGCGTCTTCGCCCACTAAGATGGGAGAATTACTTTCGATGCAAGTACCAGTTATTACTAATAAGGGCGTAGGAGATGTAGATGATATTATTGCAAAAAGTAATTGCGGAGTTTTAGTAGATGATTTTGATTCTTCATATTATACAAAAGCAATAAAAGAATTATTATCAAATATCGAAATTTACAAATCTAATGCAGAAGCAACTGCAGCAAAGTATTTCGATTTAAATTCGGGAGCTGAAACATATAATAAAATATATTTGTCATTTAAAAATAAGTAAACATGTCTAATTGCATTTTAATTACAGGAGGTTCGGGATACATAGGTTCGCACACCATAATAGAACTTTTTAATAAAGGTTTCGAAGTGGTTTCTGTTGATAATCAAAGTAACTCTTCTGTTAACGCATACGAAAACGTAAAAAAAATCACAGGAAAGGAAGTTAAAAGTTATTCTGTTGATTTGTGTAATATCGATGCCTCTAGAGTCATTTTTAAAAACCATCAGTTTGCTGGTGTAATACACTTTGCGGCATACAAAGCAGTTGGAGAATCAGTAGAAGAGCCATTAAAATATTATCATAACAACATTGCATCTTTAGTAAACATAATTGCATTAAGTAAAGAATTCGGAGTAAGAAATTTAATTTTCTCTTCAAGCTGTTCGGTTTATGGCAATGTGGAAAAACTTCCTGTTGATGAAAATACACCTCGGCCAAAAGCTGAGTCGCCTTATGCTTATACTAAGCAAATTGGGGAAGTAATGATTCAAGATTTTTGCAAAGTAAATAAAGATTTTAATGCAATTGCTTTACGTTATTTTAATCCAGTTGGCGCGCATCCAAGCGGATTAAACGGCGAATCTCCAATTAATAAACCAAACAACTTAGTTCCAATTATTACTGGAGTAGCAATTGGAAAAATGGCACAATTAACTGTTTATGGAGGAGATTACCCAACACGTGATGGAACCTGTGTAAGAGATTATATTCATGTTTCGGATATTGCAAATGCACATGTATTAGCAATCGATTACCTAATTAATTCTAAAAACAACACTAACTACGATGTGTTTAATTTAGGAACAGGAAACGGTGTTTCTGTATTAGAAGCAATTAATGCATTTGAAAAAATTTCAGGCCAAAAACTAAATTATAAAATTGGGCCTCGTCGCGAAGGTGATGTAATTGCAGTTTATTCAGATAGCACAAAGGTTTATCAAGCTTTGAAATGGAAGTGCGCGCATAACATAGATAGCATGATGGAAACCGCTTGGAAATGGGAAAAGAATATGGCAAAATAGTATTCGATTTTTCGCTTAAAATTTATTATATTTGTTTATGGATAAGCAGGAAATACTTGACACTTTAAAAGCTGAAAAGCCTTATTTATCTGAACATTTCGGACTTGAAGAGATTGCATTATTTGGATCTTTCACAAGAAATGCTGCCAATGAAAACAGCGATATAGATTTACTCGTTAGTCTTAAAAAACCATCTTATAGCTCATTAATGGGACTATATATTTATTTAGAAAAAAAGCTAAATAATAAAATTGATATAACTCGAAAAGGCGCCCATCTTTCTCAAAGATTTATGCAGCATATAAACAAAGACTTAATATATGTTTGAAGAAGAACAATTTATTTATGAAGTTATTTTAGGGCATATTGATGTTTGAGAGAAACGGTTTTCTCAAGTAAATAAACCTCAAGATATTGTCAATTCAGAACTTGGCGCTACTTTGTTAGATGCAATTGTTACGAGACTTCAAGCAATAGGTGAAAATGTAAAAAAGTTGGTTAAGCATCAGTCAAGCATTATAGAGGAGCATCCAGAAATAGAGTGGGAAAAAGTTGTTCGTTTTAGGGATTTTATTTCACATCATTATGAGATGTTAGATTATGAAGTAGTTTTCGATATTTGCGAAACAAATTTGCCAAAATTGAGAGCGGTGTTTAGTGAAAAGACTAAGAGGCCTTAAAGAATTGCTTTAACCACTCTAATGCCTCTTCACGTTTAGTGAAAAATTTTGTTGGACGCTCAGGTCTATTTATTTTAGAATAAAAATTAGCGAGTATAGACTGACTAATAGATGAAATTACGAAAGCATCAGCAGCAGAGTATGGATTGTTTTTATTCCTACTGATGTAATTCATCAGTTCAACATTAGTATTTGTTGTAGGCTCACACAAAACTAGTACGGGTAATTTTTTTCCACCTAATTCTTTTTCAGCTTCAATTAAATCTTGCATGTCTGAAATTTCGAAATCAACATCTTCTGCAAATTCTACTTGATAAAATAAATTATCTACAACCTTAAGAGTAAACTTCGACCCAAAATAATTAGATGAACCTGTTTTATTTAACGATTTTATCCTCATAATCGTCGATAAATATATAAAAAGAATCTTAGATGAACAAACTATTGAGAAACTAATTCCATTTTAATTACGAATTATGTGCGAATGTACTAATCGTACGAATTTTACGAATGTAATAGTATACGTAGATTGGCATATTCGTATTGATTCGTATTCAGTAAGCTAGGTCTTCGATAAAAAAGAAGAAAACCACAGCGGCAACCCAGTCTTTTTTAACATTTTTACATTCGCCTATTTTACTGCCATTTTTGTAAATATCTCCGTCACTTTCGATTTGCCCAATTTTACTACCTTTTTTGTAAACGTCGCCATCACTTTCTACTTGTCCCACTTTACTACCATTAAAATAAATGTCGCCATCACTTTCAATTTGGCCTTTTTTTGAGCCATTAACGTAAACATCTCCATCGCTTTCAATGTTTCCTTTTTTAGAACCTCCAACATAAACATCACCATCACTTTCAATCTCACCCTTTTTACTTCCTTTAATATAAAGGCTTTGAGCATCTAATTGAGAACACAAGAATAATCCAACTACTAATAAAAAAAGTGCTTTCATGATGTGAGTGTGTTAATGGTTTATACTACTAAGATAAGAATAATTACGAATATACGAATCATGCGAATTTATACGAATGTATAAAGCTTTTAGTGAAATTAAAATGGGAATGTCAAAAAAAACAGGTTTTAATTCTTGTTGGTGAGCCTCTTGATACTTTCCCTGTTAACGAAGGAATTATCGGTTATAAGTATAGTATTTCTAATTCATACACAAATTACCGACTAAGCATTGTCCATTTCAAAAGCGAAAAAATTATTAGAATAATTAAGGAATTCTATTGGGATTAAATTTGACTAATTAGCTAAATTCAGAAAACTTTCATGCGCTCACAACAAGCAAATCTGAAACTAGAAACCAGCAACCTCAATTTGCCCCCATCACAACCATCTTCCCATTAATCAGCTGACTTCCATCCGAAAGGTACAATCTGAAAAAATAAACTCCTGGAGCTTTAAACATGTCGCGGCTTATGGGGTATGAGCCAGTGTAAACGTATTCATCGCGGTAAATGAAAAAACCTCTGGTATCGGCAATCTCTAAAATCCATTGTTGCCCTAAAGTATAAATAAATTCGAGCTTCGAAAAATCAACCATAGGGTGCGGAATTAATTTGAAATTACCAAAC
>CANJJP010000276.1 GCA_947474485.1 Bacteroidota bacterium
CACCTTTTTAAGGTCGATAGATTGAGCATAACAAAGTAAGTTAGCGCACAGAAATACGAATATGAAAATCTTAGAAATCATTAGCTTAGCTAAATTAGTTAATAAAGAATGCTTTATCCACTAAAATTTTACCTGTTTATTAAGAAATTAATGTTGATTTCGTAATTATAAGTTAATACCAATGATACAAATATCATTACCTGCTCTAAAACACCTTGCCAAACTGTTAAATTATTTTCGATTTTGTTTGCTTGGGTTTGCATTTGCTCATTTGAGTGAGAAAGTATTAATTCGTTTAGTTGTTTGTATTTAAACTTTTTTTTCTTTTAGCTCACCAAATTGGTCGGCATATCCATCAGTGCATAAATACAATTTTGCATTTGGCTTGTGTGGTATAGTATGTAAAGTAAAAGGTGTATCCCTAATTCCAAATTCAACGGGCATTTTGTGTGCGCCTAACTCAATAATATTAACATTTTCTATTAATATAGGTTTGTTGTTGGCAGATTCATAAGTGATTTCATTGGTTACTTTATTAAAGCAAAACAAGTATGCCATTAAAACCATCCTTTTGCCCTTCTCCAGTAACACTGCTAATTAATCGGGTCCTAACATCACTTTCTGAAACAAATAATTTTGGTTGCATACTTATGCGTTCTAATTCTTGCTTGCCAAGAAAATATAATTTTCAAGTGCTTTTTCGCTTTTATTTGAACCAATAGTTTTTACAAATTTGCACTTTCCATTTGACTTAGAAATTATTTGGATGGAAACACTGCTTGACTTATTTATCCTTTTTCTAATAAACATAGCCAAAAATAGCATCAGGACACCCAAAATCAAAATCTATTTCAATAAAATCAATCTACACAGAGGGTGTTTTTAAAAAGAGCAGAAAACAGGAGTGGCGCCTTTTTGTTTTAAACATTTTTATGCTAATTTCTTAACCGTTGTCTGTAAACTAACACTTTTTAAAATTAAGAAGGCTGCCCCTTTTGAGACAGCCTCTTTAAATGTTATAAAAGGAATTAGTTATTTACTAACATTTATTTTTCCTGTAGCAATTACTTTATTGTTTTTGTCTTTTACAGAATAGATATAAAGACCTTCATTTAAGTTTTCAGTGTTTATTCTTACTTTGCTATCGAACATTGTTGCAGAAGTGATTTTTTTACCTGTAACATCAAAAATTTCAGCAATAACAGCATCTTCGTTAGCAACACTGATATTGAAGTAATTTGTTGATGGATTAGGATAAATTTTCGCTTGAGTTCCTAATTTAAATGTTTCTTTTAATCCAACTGTAGTTACAGTTGCGTCGTCAATCCAAAGTATACTTCCAACTTGTGCAGGATTTGGAACAAAAGCACTATTTAACCAAGGGCGAGCACTTGATAGGAAATATACATGTAATGAATCTGGCATTGTTGTTCCTGGAAATGCTCCATCATATAAAAATGGAGCTGAAGCTTGAGAAAAAGTACTTGTTGTACTGTTAATTGGATAAGCTGCAGCTGCAATAGTGTCTCTTGTTACACCGTTCCATTTGGTTAAATATCCAATCATTGCACCATTATCATTATTAACAGAAGTGTATTTATAGAAAAAATCTACTGATGATAATCGTGTTGTCCAAGGTGTACCTGCTTTTAATCCTAAAGGAGTTGTGTTTACAACACCTAACAATAAAACACCTAAAGTATCAGGAAATTGCCCAGGGCTAGGGTTTGATGTCACTTTAACAGTTGTTATTTTTGCTGAATAAGTTCCAGAATGAGCATCAGCTCCAGTTCCTTGAGTTACAGAAGTTACGTTACCTGGCAATAAAAAATTTACTAATACATTTGCAGATACGTAACTCATTGGTTCTTGCGGCTGACCAATAGTAGAACCCCAACTTTCCATTCCATTATTTGGTATTTGTGCAAATGCAGATGAAACAGCTATAAAAGAGAATAAAGAGAGTGCAATTTTTTTCATTCGTTTCGTTTTTTTTAGTTGATCAAATATAGTTGATTTTCCTGAAAAATCAAAATTTATCAAAAGCGCCTAATCCAAATAATGAAAAGTCGTATTTCACAGGGTCATTTGCATCTAATTTCCTTAGATTTATGGTGATTTCTTCTACTGCTTTCCAATCATTTTGTGTACGATTTAACAAACCTAATTTGCGCCCAACATTTCCTGTATGCACATCTAAGGGTAAGTATAAATCTTTTGGGTTTATACTTTTCCAAATTCCAAAGTCAACACCGCGTTTGTCATTACGGCACATCCAGCGTTGGTACATACAAAGGCGTTTAGAAGAGGAACCTGTTGTGGGATTAGAAACATGTTTCTCAGTGCGAGGCAAATGTTTTATTTCAAAAAAACGTTCTCTAAATATTGCATTAGTATTAAACGAATCTCTTTTTTCATTAGAAAGTCCATCTGTAAAAGCAGCTTCCATCGACCCGAATTTTTTGTATATGTTACGCAATGATTTTATGAAAAAGATACAGTCAGTTCCATTAAAAGTGCGGTGTACAAAACTGTTTAATCGGTTAATTTCTTTTTCACTTGCATTAATAACAAATTCATGCGGCGCATTATCCATACTATTCATCCATTTATTACCATTGGCAATAATGGACTTGCGTTGTCCCCAAGCAATAGTTGCAATTAAAAACCCTGCAATTTCAATATCCTCCCTTTTTGTGAACTGATGTGGAATTTGAATAGGATCGGTACCAATAAAATCCTTGTTATTATAAAGGTCGTATTTTTCGTCGAGGAAAGTTTTTAGGTCGGTTTGGTTCATGTTTGATTTACAATGGCTTAAAATTACATAATTAATGCTGGTTTTAATGATTTGTTTGAATTGATATCATTTGATTTTTTAATATCTTTATACGAATCATTTTGGCTTAGCATGAAATTTTTTATTCCATTATTCATATTTGCAGTTTCTTGTTTTGCGCAAAATAATGCAAAACAGGAAATGCTCGATAGTTTAAATAGAGCTCGTGTAAGTGATAAAGGTGCATTTAATTTATACATAAAAAAGCCAGAGTTTGAAATAATTGCAGGCGCATATCGAAACCGTGAAAATGCCTTGCAAGGTTTTGACCCCATTACTTTTACTTATCATATTTACCTTCCTTTTCAGTACGATTTAAATTATGTGAATTTAAAGGCAAAAGAAAAATTATTAAAAATTAATACCACTTTTATTTTTCATCACTCAAAATTTGGCAATTATGCTGCAGGTTTAGGTGCGAGATTTAGTTTTTTAATAGCTAAAAAAACATATTTAAGTTATCAAGGCGGAATAGTTTGGTGCGAAGTTGTAAAACCTAATACCAACGATGGCTTCACTAATATGGGTTTTTGCTTGCAACATGAGTTTTCTTTAAGTTATCATGTTTCAAAACATATTAAGTTAAGTGCAAATGCCTTGCATATTTCGAGTGCAAAATTATTTAAAGATGTAGATAATATTCAAGATGTTTTAGGAATTGGTTGCGCTTATTTGTTTTAGAATGAAAGGCAATTTTATTTATCAATCATGATTTTTTTGGTAGTGATTGATTGTGTTGTTTTTATTTCAAGAAAATAAAATCCTGTTTCAATTTCAGAAACATCGATAGATTTTTTAATTTGATTTCCTTACGTGTGCAACATAAGCTTCGTCTTGCGCACTCTGCAAGGCAACGAAGCCTTAGCTATTACTGGCTGGCACATTTTTATTTACCTTTCAAAAACTGCTCTGCCGTCATAACGGTTATGTCGGCAGTCTTGTAATCTTTTAAATTTCTAGTCAATAGTGTCTTTAAATTGTTTTCAATTGCTGTAAAATATTGTAACCCATCTTCAAAGTCTTTAAAATCGGATGATAGAG
>CANJJP010000277.1 GCA_947474485.1 Bacteroidota bacterium
AATAAAAAATGAAAATTTCAATTATGCAGAAGCAGTAAATGATTATGTTCCATTCCAATTAAAAGATAGTTCAAAAGTTAGATACAATTTACTTTCGGATACCTGGACAGCAGAGGATGGAAGTACAACGAATTTTCCATTCGGAGTTCATCAAATTCATGAAGAAATTGTTGCTCCTATTGTTCAAAATTTAATGAATGAAACAAGAATTGAAAGGTTGAAAATATATAACCATATTAAAGATCAAAAAATTAGTTACTTAAATAAATGGCATCAAGATACAGAAGATTTTTACGGTAGAAATCGCGCGGAAAGTGCAGACTTAATTAATTTAATGCGTGCTAGTTTAAGAGACTACGTTGCAGCATATAATACTTTAACATCATTAAAGAAAACAGAAGATAGTATGGCTCAATCTGGTGGTTCTTTAGATTCAACTGTTGTAACTGCTACTGAAAATTCAGCAGAAGTATTTGCTGCATTTGAAATACAGTCAAAAGAATTCCAAAATGTTCAAATGGATTTTGAGAATTATATGGAAAGGCTAAAAGAGGACATTGATGTAAAGGCAGGAAAATTTGAGCATATAGATTATTATGATGCTTTATTAAGAGATGGTAATTCTAAAAACATTGCTGTTGCAAGCAGTGAGGTGCATGAGCTTGAAGAAAGAAGAAAGCCATTGATCACTGTAAATCCATTGTTTGCAAAAACATCAGAAATGCTTCCAGTGCCTCATATTGAAGATATTACTTATGATCATATCTCTTTAAATTTACCAAGTATTGCAAAAAATACATTGAGAGAACTTGATGAAGACATCGTTTCTGAGCCAACTAATAATGTTGAAGTAGTTGTAAGTAATGATGATGTTGCCAATTCTTCAGACATTGAAGAAGAAGCCGCTGACAACCTTTCTAATCCAATTTCTGATGAAGAAATTATTGTTCCTAATGATGAAGAATCATTGTCAGATGATTTAACTAATGAAGAAAATTTAGAATCTGATGAAGAGAACAGTGATGAAGAGCAGGAATCAGAATTAGAGATATACACAGAAGAGGAACTTGGAGAATTTTCAGATTCAGATCTTGCAGCCATCATGGATGAATTTGATATTGAACCTATGGAAGATTTTGATAGAAATGAAGCCATATCAATAATTCTTGAAGCACAGATAAATGCAAACAAGGATGAAGATGAGGAAGATAATACGAATAATAATTAAACTAATTAAAATTTAACTTTATGGCAACATTTAATTATACTGTGGATACAAAGCCAATGGCAGAAGAGATAAAAAGCGTTTCGCGTCATGTGAACGTTACTACTGGTGCTGTTGTGGCTATGCAAACCGCTGTAATTCTTGCAGAAGAAAAGGCAGCCGATCACGTTTGCAATAATGTGAATAAAGGTTTTTATTCTCTAATTCGCTCGCAGATTTCTCAGAAAATGGCAAAACTGCAAAGTGATGTTGATTCTCACTTAATGCAGTTGGTTCAACAAAAAAATGCTTTATTAAGCATTAAAATAAGAATGCAACGTGATTATAATATGATTGCAGGTCGATATGGTAAACTTTTTAATGGACTTAATGCAAATTTAAAACAAAGAGTATTTGCGTTGGATAAGCCAACAATTGATTTTGCAATTAAAGAAGTTGATAAGGTTTCTAACCGTGCAAAATACCTGACTGCCACGTTTCCAATATCACAGTTGGAATCTATTTCTTTAAGCCAAAGAATTGTGTCTTCAAATATTAAAAACAGGGCTTTAAATGTTATCAATTCAATGAGAAGTTTTCTTTTTGAGATGAATGCTCAAAAAAAACTAACAGACCAAATCCTTATTAATGATAACAGGTATACTGGAACTGCAACGATATACATTCCTGTAGTTATTTGTGAGTGTAACAGAGATAAAACAGATAGTAAAAACTTTGAGGTTATTATTTCGGATGCGGAGCTAGATAATTTCTCTAAAGCAGCCATTCAAAATACTGCTTATGCTGAAATAAATCAGGTTGAATGGTTGCAAAAAACTACACCAAATTCTGAAATTAATAGTGAATTTAGCAAATTAATATCTTCATCCGCTAAATCTCAAAGAGTAAAAGATTTGGCTCAACAGTTGTTCCAGTCTAATAATTATCAAACAATTTAAATGATAAAGATATGAGTTATTCTAGAAAATACAGCGAGACAATATCTGAAGATATCAATAAAAATCTTCGTGTAAGTATTAATACAAATAATGAGGGGAAATTTAGTAGTGTTGATGTTGAAATAGATAATAGAACTCATACTTTTCACTCCGGTGGTAGTAAGAGTGTAAGTATAAATGCCAAAATTCCTGTTGAGGTTAAAATACACGTTGACACGGATTCTTTTGATAATAGCATCGAAAATTGCAACACTAATGTAAACTTACTTACTGGTGCTGTAGTAGCTACTGAAGCTGCACAATTAATTTCAATTGATAAAAACTCTAAAAAGGTTGCTAGTACAATCGTTTCAGGTTTTTTTGGTTATATTCGTTCTGAAATTAGTCAGCAAATTGCTGAACTATCGCAGAATATTGATGCTCAATTGATGCACTTGAAAGAATTATCTCAATCGTGCCTTGCAAAGAAAAAACAAATGGAAGGAGATTTTAATAGAATTTCCAGTCGATATGTTAAGACTTTTGATGATTTAAATAATGAATTATCAAATCGGGTTCGTGAATTAGATAAACCAACATTTGTTTTTAAAAAAGAAACTGATGCTCAAAGCAAAAGAAGCTCTGAAAATGACATGGTAACTACAGCAGCTATTTTGAGCGGTGAATGCGGAAATTTGCACACAAAAATTAGCACTTCAATTGCAAAGAAACGAGCTTTTGATACATTGAATCAAGCAAAAGTTTTTTTGTGGCAGCAGAAAAAGTTAAACAATACTATTCAATTATCTATGTTGAATGAAAATACCGATAATCAAAAATTTTCACCTGTTTGTTTTATTGAAACAAATAACGAAAAAAATCAGATTGGTAAAAATTTGTTTACTCCAACATTTTTAACTGCCTTGCAAGAAAACACTAAGAAAAGTGAAATAATTGAACAGTTCTCTGAATCTTCAAATACGTGGCTTGCTATTCCTAAGGAATATAATGATAATTTGAATTTATATTTTAACTCTGAGCTACATAATTCTTATTCTTCTGCTGACCAACATGCTGTGCGAGTTAAAGAGATGATTCAAAAAATTGCCAATATTGGCTTAATTAAAGTAATTAATTTTCAAACCATTTAAAACTAAAAAACATGAATGAATTAAAAGAACTTCGATTTAACGAGACTAATATACAACTTAAAGATAATTTGGTAAAAGGCTCAATATTACCCGAAAAAATATCTGAATTAGGTAGAACAATAACAGTTCAAGGTAATTCGGTTATTGAGGGTGCGGTTTATGCTCATAAACTTGAAATCCAACAAGGTGATTCGGAAATTAGAGGTGCTGTGTTTACTCAACTAGAATTATATGTAAATAGTGAAGCAACGGGTAATATTTCTTTTAAAAAGAGTGTTGGTTCTGCTAACGCAATTGTTTCTAGAGCACCAAAATGTAACATCATGTTTTATTCAGATATAAATGCTAAAAGTGTTACACTTTACAATGCATTTGTGGCAGGAAGCATTTACGCTGATGAAATAATTCTACAAAATTGTGTTGTAATTGGAGGTGTATTTGCAACCCAAAACATTGATATTACAAATTCAATTGTTGGTACTTTTAATACTCCATCAATTAAAGCTTCGCAAGCAGTTTGGTTATTATTGCCAAGTGCCTTCTCAATAGAGAAAATTGTTATGATACCAGGTAC
>CANJJP010000278.1 GCA_947474485.1 Bacteroidota bacterium
AATCAATGGAAAAAAATTTTCTCTTTTTACAAGTATGTTAACTCAACAGATAAAAAAGAAGTTTTGTGAGCAGGAATTAGGTTTAAGTTAATATTAAAATTAGAGAGGCATAAAAAAATCATTCTCGAATCTACCTATCCAGAAAATCTTTGCGCATAATATTTCAAGAACGAGAAGCTTAGCGAATATTATTTTGTTGGTCCACGCTTTGAGTTAAGTAAAAAAGACAAAAAATACTTAAAGACTATCCACTAAAAAGAATAGTTATCTATTTTAATGAAAGGGAAATAAAAATTCCTATTGGTACTGCTGCTCCAAATAGCGAGCCAACAATACCACAAACAGGAAGTAAGGATATTAATCCTCAAACCTACTTCATTTAGAATCTAAAACAGATTGATTAAACTATTTGTTCTCTTACGAATTAATATTTAAATAATTACCGATTCAATATTATTCGTTCAACCCATTTTCCTTGTCCCGCACATTCAATACTTATATTATAAACACCATTTGCTTTATCGGTTAAATCAATTTGCTTGGTATAATGAGTTAAATTGCTCATGGTTTCTTTTACAATTAATCTTCCTAAAACATCAGTAACAAGTAATTTATATTCTAAATTAGATTCTAAATCAATTGTTATTGTATACATTCCTGTTGATGGATTTGGATAAACACTAGCATTGATTGCATTTTTTATTTCATTCAAACCAATTCCATTTACAGGAAATACAGAAGATAATGCAGAACAACCATTAGCATCAGTTATTTCAACAGTGTAATTTCCGTTTTGTAAGGCGGTAATTGATTGATTTGTTTCACCCGCAATTAAATTACCATCCAAATACCATTGATAAGAAATTGCAGCACTTGACGTTAATGTAGTTCCCACTTGCGAAACAGTTGGAACACTTGGTGTATTTACATTTATTACCCCAGTTGCGGTGTTCGCACAGCCAGTTGTTGTTGTAGTTCCAGTAACAGTATAAGTTGTTGTTACAGTTGCCGTGGCAATAGTTAAATCTGGTGTAGTTGCTCCGCTATCCCAAACAAAGGTATTTGCTCCACTCGCAGTTATTGTAGCAGACTCCCCATTACAAACCGTTGTAGAAGTAGCAACAACAATTGGCAAAGCATTAACCGTAATTGTCTTATTTGCTGATGTTGTTGTACATCCTCCATTATTTGTAACAATTAAACTATAAACTCCTGCTTGTGTAACAGTAAAACTAACATTATTAGCGCCTGCAATTGGAGAGCCAGTTAGTTGCCACTCATAGGAGGTAATAGTGTATGAACCACCGCCACTTGAAGAGCTCCCACTTAACGTTAATGAATTTCCTACACAAAAAGCATTACTGCCACTAATTAAAGAATTAGGCTTATTTACAACGGTAACACTTGTTGTTGCTGTTGATGAACAACCGTTATCAGTAACTGTAACAGTATACACACCTGACATTGCCAAGTTAACACCTGTTCTTGTTGGATTTTGTAATATTGAAGTATATCCCGATGGACCAGCCCATGAATAAGAACTACCGCCACTTGCAGTTAAAGCAATTTGACCCAACACACAAAATGGCCCATTAGCAGAAGCTACAGCGTTTGGTGTTTGATTTACTGTTACAACTTGAGTGCTTGGTGTACTTGCGCCAAATGCATTGGTTGCAACTAATGAAAGTGTATATGTTCCTCCAGTATTAAAAGTAACGGTTGGATTTTGAACATTGTTAGCAGACAATGTTCCTCCAGTAGTTGTCCATGCCCATGTTGTAGGATTGTTTGTTGAGTTATCTGTTAAGCCTACAATTTGATTCGAACACGTGTTTGCTGAAGCGGTAAATCCTGCAACAGGCGGAGCGCCAGCAGTTACACCAGTAATATTAATATTATCTAAATACAAAGCTTGACCGTATCTTCCGATATTTTGGAATGAAACTAAAACACTTCCCTGTCCAACAAACGATGTTAAACTAACAGTTTCAGTTCTCCACTCATTGTTAGCAGGAACAAAAACTGCAGTTGCATTATCTGCCGCAGTTGCTAAACCTGTTCCTCCTTTAAAATAAACTTGCGACCATGTTGCTCCGCAATCAGTTGATACTAATACCTTCAAACTATCGCTATATTGTGCATCATATCTTGAATAAGCAACATCGAATGTAAGTTGTGCTGTAGATAAAGTACTAAAATTATATTTTGGTGTTCTTATTTCATCTGCCTTTCCTCTTGTATCCGAATTGTAATTATCAAAATAAATACATTTCGTGCTAGTACCATAACCTCCTACAGTTAAATTTCTATACCATTTAACCGAATCAACATAAAAATCAAACTCCGACCATCCTGCTGGAGGATACGTTGCATTTGTAAATCCTTCTTGTAAAGGCAGTACAGTTGGTCCTGCAACAGTAATGTAAGATGTTTTTGTTTGAGTTCCACTTCCACCAGGATTAGTTGCAGTTAATTGCACTGAATACGTGCCGGGCGTTGCATACGTTACTATTGGATTTTGAAGATTAGATGTTGATGGAGTTCCGCCATTAAAAGTCCAACTCCAAGAGGTAGGGCCAAAATACGTTTGGTCAAAAAACTTAACCGATGCCCCTGGACAAGTAACTGGAGTTTGAGTATAAAAATTTACATTGGGTGGTCCCGCAATTGCCGAAGCTGCGCAAGCCATCGCGGCCGCAGCATCTATTCGTCCTGCTCCCATTCCGCTTGTTGTTAATGTTGCAGCTGTTGTACTTATACAAGATAAAACTTGCGTTGGTGTTAAATAAGGTTTTGCCGAAAGCACTAATCCACAAAGTCCTGCAACTATAGGTGTTGCCATAGATGTTCCAGACATGCTACCATAAGTACTTCCAGGTAAAGTACTTCTAATGTTGCTTCCGGGAGCAGAAATGTCAACCCAGGTTCCATAATTCGAAAAGCTTGAACGCGCATCTGTTGTTGTGGTTGAAGCTACACAATATACATTTGAATAAGCTCCAGGATAACTTTGAGTAGTTGTATTATCGTTACCTGCTGCTGCTACAACAATTGAATTTCTGTTCCATGCATAATTAATAACAGCTTGTTCAGTAACTGAATTTCCTCCGCCACCCCAAGAACAAGAAATAACACGCGCCTTTGCGTTTACTGCATAAATAATTCCAGCATAACCAGCATCCACGGCAGTTGCCCCGCTTGCATTCATAGTAGCTTTTACAGGTATGATTTTTACACTAAATCCTATTGATGCTATTCCTATTCCATTATTTGCTCTTGCACTAACTAATCCTGAACAGTGCGTTCCGTGATCAAATGAGTTTGTAGGGGGGCTTGCATTATTATCATCATCAGCAACGTCATAACCAGTTACATCATCTACATACCCATTGTTATCATCATCAATTCCATTGTTAGCAATTTCGGCAGTGTTAACATACATGTTTGGAGATAAATCAGGATGATTAATTTGCATAGCATTATCCACAACAGCAACCGCAATTGTAGAACCAGAGCTAAATACATCCCACGCAGCAGGGGCACCAATTTTTTGTAAATGCCACTGTGCATTACTACCAGTTGTTGCATAATCATTTGGTGTAAGAAAGGATTTCATTAATGGAACTCTCTCAACCAATTCAATTGAAGGATTACCTTTTAACTCATTTATTAAAAAATCGATTTGACTGAAATTACTAAATTGAACGACATAAGTATTCAATAATGCCTCATCTCCTTTCGCTGCAAAAAAAGGCTTGCTTACTTTTTGAATAGCATACTTTGAAATTATTGCATCTAGAAAATTGAATTTTTCAAGTGGTAAATTATTCCAGTTTCTATTCTTTGGAAGTTGAGGATTAAAACTTG
>CANJJP010000279.1 GCA_947474485.1 Bacteroidota bacterium
AGTAAGTTGCCACCTGGCCAATGCATTGTTTTAAATTGGTGCATGGCTATCATTGAACCTAGAACAGTACAAAATACAAAATTTAAAATGCGTTGGTACCAGTCACTGCTTTTGTAATTCGCAGCAAACCACGAAGGCATAAAATTAAGATAGAAAGTCATGCATCCTATAATTATCATAACGCCAGCACCTGGTAGATGACCTAATCTTAAAATTACCCCAATTAAGAAAAATGAAAGACTAAACAATCCAATATTATTAACAACTTTATCTTTGTTTTCAATTTTAGTTCCGAATAATTTAATCGTTAGAATTGGAAAGTATGCCAGCACTAATAGTATTGAGGCAGATATTAAAATGATCCCTCCAACAGTTGCGATTGTGTCATTTGGAGCAAAAATCCCAATTAATGCACCGAGCGCCCCTAGTAACAATAATGAACCCGGAATTCTTAAGTCTGTAATCTTTAATTTCATCTAAATAATTTTGAACGAATTTAGGTAAATTGTATGGAAGTAAAAAACTCAATTAAATAGCCTTAAATGAGCCTAAAAACAAGAAAATGAGCTTTAAAAATCAAAAATAAACCTCTATATTTGTTCTCCTAATTTTTATAGCATGTTTAATAGTTTAAGTGAGAAAATAGAAAGAGCGTTTAAGGTTTTAAAAGGCCAAGGTAAAATTACCGAGATAAACGTTGCCGAAACCATGAAAGAAGTGCGTAAAGCATTACTTGATGCAGATGTTAACTTTAAAGTTGCCAAACAATTTACCGATAC
Organism: Bacteroidota bacterium; assembly: GCA_947474485.1. GTDB lineage: Bacteria > Bacteroidota > Bacteroidia > B-17B0 > Aurantibacillaceae > JADJDM01. Next base: position 780 of record CANJJP010000279.1, read on the forward strand.
CATTAAAGAAAAGGCAATTGGACAGGATGTATTAAATGCTGTTTCTCCAGGTCAATTATTAATTAAAATTACACACGATGAGTTAGCCCAATTAATGGGTGGCGAGCGAGTAGATATTAAGCTTACAAGCAACCCAACTATTATTTTAATGTCGGGTTTACAAGGTTCGGGTAAAACAACCTTTACTGGAAAATTAGCAAATCACTTAAAAACAAAGCGTGGCAAAAAACCTTTATTGGTTGCCTGTGATATATATCGTCCTGCCGCTATCGACCAATTGCATGTATTAGGAGAGCAAGTTGGAGTAGAGGTGTTTTCGGATAGAGATAGTAAAGATCCTGTAGATATTTGTAAGCGTGCTATTAAACAAGCAAAAGAAAATGGTAACACAGTTGTAATTATAGATACTGCAGGTCGTTTAGCTGTTGATGAGCAAATGATGAATGAGATAGCATTGGTGAAGAAAGAAATTAAACCAGATGAGATTTTATTTGTTGTAGATTCAATGACGGGGCAAGATGCGGTGAACACTGCAAAAGCTTTCAACGACCGATTAGATTTTGATGGTGTTGTTTTAACTAAGTTAGATGGTGATACACGTGGTGGAGCTGCTTTATCTATTAAATCAGTAGTTAATAAGCCAATTAAATTTATTGGTACTGGTGAGAAAATGGATGCAATAGATGTGTTCCATCCTGATCGTATGGCTGATCGTATTTTAGGTATGGGTGACGTTGTTACTTTAGTTGAGCGTGCGCAAGAGCAGTTTAACGAAGAGGAAGCACGTAAACTATCTAAGAAAATTGCGAAGAACCAATTTGGTTTCAACGATTTCTTGGCGCAATTACAACAAATTAAAAAGATGGGTAATATCAAGGATTTAGTTGGTATGATTCCAGGTGTTGGAAAAGCGGTGAAGGATATGGATATTAATGAAGACGCTTTTAAATCTATTGAAGCAATTATTTATTCGATGACACCAGAAGAGCGTGAGAAGCCAGAGTTATTAAATGGTAATCGCAGAGCTCGTATTGCTAAAGGTAGTGGAACAAATATTCAGGAAGTAAATAAACTGATTAAACAATTTGATGATACCCGCAAAATGATGCGTATGATGCAAGATAAAAATGCAATGGCAAAAATGATGCGCAATATGCCTAAGATGGGGCAATAGTTAGTTGTTAGTTAAGGAGTCGTTAGTCTTTAGTCGGATTTCGATTCTTAAAAAAAAGACTAGCGACTAAAGACTAACAAACTAACAACTATGAATTTAATCGACGGAAAAAAAATATCTTTAGAATTACAAGAAAGCATTGCTGCCGAAGTAAAAAAGTTAAAAGCAGATGGATTTAAAACTCCGCATTTAGCTGCTATCTTAGTTGGTAACGACGGTGGAAGTGAAACCTATGTGGCAAGTAAAATTGCAGCTTGTGAGCGTGTTGGGTTTAACTCTACATTAATTCGTCATCCAGAGTATGTTACTGAAGAAAAATTATTGCAATCGATCCAGGAATTAAATAACAATCCTGACGTTGATGGTTTTATTGTTCAGTTGCCTTTGCCTCGTCATATTAACGAGCATAAAGTCATCGAATCTATTTTGCCTACAAAGGATGTGGATGGTTTTCATCCAATGAATATTGGTAGAATGGTTTTGAATTTACCTTGCTACGTTAGCGCAACACCTTATGGCATTGTTCATTTATTAGAAAAATACAAAGTTGAAACAGCAGGTAAACATTGTGTAGTTATTGGTAGAAGCCACATTGTTGGTTCGCCATTAAGTATCTTACTTGCAAAAAACACTCCATTAGGAAACTGTACAGTTACTTTGTGTCACAGTAAAACTGTTGATTTAAAATCTCATACGTTGAAAGCAGATATTTTAATTTGTGCTTTGGGTAGTCCAGATTTTGTTACTGCTGATATGGTTAAGGAAGGTGTTGTAATTATTGATGTAGGCACAACACGTGTAGAGAGCACCGAAACAAAATCAGGTTACAAATTAAAAGGTGATGTTAAGTTTGATGAAGTAGCTCCTAAATGTAGTTTAATTACACCAGTTCCAGGTGGAGTAGGGCCAATGACGATTGCTTCCTTGCTTCGTAATACTTTATTAGCAGCTAAGAAAGAGATTTATTAATCTTATTGCCCTACAATTGTTCTAAAAGTTAAATTAATTCTGGGTGTTTTTATTTTGCTTGATTTAGCTAAGCGATGCAGCCAATTTTTTTGAGTTTCATCTTTCATTATTAATAAGCTGCCGTGTTCTAATAAAAGTTTAATCTGCTTATTGTTTTGTTTGTGTTTAAATTGAAACACCCGCTCTGCTCCAATACTCATCGATGCAATTGCCCCGTTTTCTTTTAATGTTTTTTCTCCATCACTATGCCAAGCCATTGCTTCATCTCCATTATGATATAAATTTAGTAGACAAGAGTTAAATGTTTCGGATGTTTTTTCTTCAATAATTTGTTTCAGTTGGATTAATTCTTCTGTCCAAACTAAAGCTTGTTTGGTCATGTTAGAGTAGGTGTAGTTGTATTCTTTATCTCCATACCAAGCCGCTTTGCGAGCGGTGATGATTCGTTTTCCATAAATTACAGCCTCATCATTTTTCCATACTATGTTGGTTAGCAGTTTTTCGTAATATGAATTTGATTCTTCTTGACTTAAAATTTTTCCATAATAATTTACTGTTCCACCTTCAGGTAAGAGGTTTGCATTATTATCGTATATTTCGTCAAAAAGATTAAGCATGTTTATTTTTCTTCATTGAATTAAACTTCTTATGAAATAAGAGGTCTAAAGATATTATATATTGTTTTTGTTCCAAAATATTTGTAAATTAGTACAATGCTTAATCATTCCACATCATTTATCAAAAGCGGGAGACCATCTGTAGGTACTTCCAACTGTGTGCGCAATACTATATTTTCTATTACAACTTACCCACTTATTTAATTAATAAATAACGTCTGTTAGACTTTGCAAGTGCAAGGTCTGTTTTTGTTTATTCATTAATTAAATTTCTATGAAGTTATATATAATAGTTGGATTCCTTATAATAAGAATCC
>CANJJP010000280.1 GCA_947474485.1 Bacteroidota bacterium
TAAAGAGCAATTTTATGAAATTTAAACTATCTATTTTAATTGCAGTTATCTTATTGTTCAATTCTTGTGATGATAAGAAAAAATTTATTGAAAATTTTTTACCGAAATATTGGGTAATACTGGGGATTGAAAAAAACGAAATAAATGTTTTGCAAGAATTGAGCATAAATAGCTTTTCTTTAATGGAAGACGGAACATGTCATTTACCGGGAATGTTAAGTGATGAGTTATCAAAAAAAGACGATGGAGTTTGGAGGATTGAAAAGAGTAAATCAAACTATAAATTAATTTTCGATGTACATGAAAATTTATTGTCGGATACATTTCTTGTCAATTTTCAGACAGACACAGTAAATTCAGTTCCTGTTGTATCGATGTTAATGGAATCAAGAACTTGTAAGGTATGGGCAGTGAAACAATTTGAAAGACCTGACCCTAATAAGATGAAAGTTTTGGAAAAAATAAATAATTAAAAAGCAAATCGTTCTTTGAAAAAAAATTCCTTTGTTGATGGAGTGTGTAGCGGTATCGCTTTTTAGCAAGCGTTTAATAGCAAGGAGTCTGAGGCAGACCTAGCTGGTGACAATTCTGACTTTGGTGGAAGAATGTTAGATTCAAGATTAGGAAGATGGTTGAGTTGTGATGCAAAACTTTCAAAATACCCACAATGGAGTCCATACCATTTTGGTTATTGCAGCCCAATTGTTACAATTGATAATGAGGGCGAGGAGAATATTGTTATAGTGGGTTCTCAATACGATCAAAATCCAGGCAATAAATTGTCTTTCATGAATCAGGCTATAAGTCAAATTGATAACTACTTTAAAAATGAACCTAATGAGAGTAGAGTAGTTCTTTTATTTACAGAAGGATACACTCCGGATCAGATAAAGGAATTCACTGAGGAAATAAAAAATAGAGGTGGAATCGTCCAATCAGTTGTAACTGCAACCGCTGTAACTAATTACATTAACTCAAAAAAAACGTATTCAGGTGATGTTGATGAAGTACGAAGTTCAGATAAGGTAACCAACGTTGATGCATTTGCTCATGGTCTTCCAAGTTCGATTGAATTTGGATATAAAACAGATAATGCTGACGCAGCAAGATTTGGTGTAACGCAATCCAATTCGTTAAAACCTGAAGCTTTTGCAGATGGAGCCACTTTTACTTCATACGCATGCAGAACAGGAGCGAGTACTGATTTACTTAGATACAATCCATTTAATACTCCTGGAGACGCGAAGAGTGAAAGTAGTTTAGCACAAAAAATGGCAAATAGTGCTGATATAAATGTTGATGCCTTTATAAGTCGTACTGACTACTCAGGCACTTTAGGAACAAGAATGGATAGAAAATTAGAATCTCTCATGAATGTTGGAGTAGGTACAAAAAGAACTGAAAATTACACTGCTTTACATAATTTTAAGGCCTTCCAAAAGCAAACTTATGATGTTGATGGCGGTACTTTCAGTCCAGCTGGAGCTTACAGGCCTGTAACTTCATCTGGTACTCCAATTAATACTATTGAAAGGAAAATTTTCACCCCAGAAAAAAAACCTCAGAAATAAAGTTAAAAAAAAGGAGGGTATGTAATGAAAAAAACTAATTGTATTTATTTTGTTTACCTAATGCTAAGTCTTTTGCTTAATAGTTGTGAAACAGATAAAAGAACATTTGTCATCAACTTTTATGGAGAAAAATATGATTTGCAAAACGAATTTGAAAAAGGAGACTTCAGACTATGTGACACTAACAACTTCATGTTTTTCAATTTGCGAAATTCCTTGCTTGATTCAGAAATGTTAAGTATTAAAGAAGCATATTCGGAACTTTTTGAATTAAAAAAAACGGACTCTATCACTATTTCATATTTCTACTCTTATGTTATTGATGATACTCCTATAGATGTTTACAAAATTTATAAAATTGGTGATGTAGATGTCCGATATATAAGAAAGGAGAAACAGGAAATAATTTATCCACTTCAGGGAAAACATTGGATTTATTGATTAGTTAAATGCTGATAACGCAAGCGTAGATTGAACAAATAAAAAAAGACTAGGCCAAAATTTAGAACTAAAAGATGAGTTTTAAAATAAACCTAGTTGGAAAATTTTTAGAGAAGTTAAATTTTAAAGTAGTACACCGTTCTTTGAAAAAATCCCTTTGTTGGCGGGGTGTGTAGGAGTATCGCTTTTTAGCCTTCCTTTAATAGCAAGGAATTGGACTATGAAACTGGTGATCAAGATTATGGGATGAGAATTAGTAATTCTAACCTTGGAAGGTTTTTAAGTGTAGACCCATTATCAAGAGATTATCCATTTTTAACGCCTTATCAATTTGCTTCGAACAGACCAATTGATGGTGTTGATTTAGATGGACAAGAATGGATAAAGTTTACTCTATCAGTGTGGAAAGACCCAACTACCGGCGAATTAATTTCGACTTCTGAACGTGAGGTAACATCAACTGTTGAAGAAAAAGCAACATATGGGAATTCAGGTGTACTTTATGAAACTTACGATTTAGATACTAAATCATTTAAATATGATTATGTACCTGAAGTAATTGTTGAGCCATCTGTGGCGCAAAACATAGATGGAGCTATAACTAAAACAAATTCCGTAATCATTGATAATGTAAAAACTGCTGTTGGGAAATTAGACGCAAATCTTTATGGCTCATACGACAAAAATGCTGGAGGCTGGGAAGGAGATAATGACGGAGCTAACACAGGGACAATTTGGAAAAAAGAAGTTGATGCTACTGCTACAGGATTGCAATGGGCAGGTAAGGGAACAAAATATGCAGGTACAGCATTGTTGCCGACACCTCTTGCGCCTTTGGGAGTCACTTTAAGAAATGTTGGTGAAGGAATTGAGTTATCTGGTGATGTGCTCGAAATTGGTCAAGCTTATTATGAGGGAGGCTATGATAAAGCCAAATGGAAAACTATAAATCTTGCAATGAATGGTGCTGTTGGTTGGTTTCTTAAAAAAGTTGGAGCTCCTGAAACAACAAAAGCTGTTGTAGGTGACGCTGTAGATGCTGTTTCTGATGAAATGACCGATAAGATTATTAAACAAAACGAGACTAAGGGAACAGATAAAAAATAATAAGTTATGATTCTTTTACTTGGAATATCATTAATTATTATTGCTATAGTCATAATTGTTCTTGTAGTTAAATATCCTGAAAAGGGATTTGATTTTTATATCAGTTTAAGATGGATTGCCCTTGCTTTGGCATGTGCAACTGGTGGGGTGAAGTTTATTTATGATTATTTCAAGTAATTTGAAATAACACATGGGTTACGTTCTTTGAAAAAAATCCCTTTGTTGGTGGGGTGTGTAGGAGTATCGCTTTTTAGCAAGCGTTTAATAGCAAGGAGTCTGATCCCGAAACAGGTGATCAGGATTATGGAGAAAGAATCTATAATTCCAACTATTGTAGATTCCTAAGTGATGATCCAATTAGTATGAAATATCCTGAATTAACTCCTTATCAATTCGCTTCTAATAGTCCAATTGCGCATATTGATTTAGATGGTTTGGAGAAAACAATTTATTTGATAAATTTCGCGAATGGAAAATCTACAACTACGAAAATAGAACTTGAGAAAGCTGGTCCATTAGGAGATGGTATAGCTGTTCAAATGTCAAAAGCGGGGAAAAAATCTAATTTCTACGGAAAGACAGTAGCCTCAGCTGAGGAATTCACGAAAGCGTATGAGGGAAAAAAACTCAAGAGGTATAATGATCAATATGGTAATCCAACTATTGGTATTGGCGTTGTCCGACCAGGGCTCGAACCCAATAATTTATCAATAA
>CANJJP010000281.1 GCA_947474485.1 Bacteroidota bacterium
ACACATTCAATTAAATCTTTCTCTTGCAAATATTTATTAGCAAGGTCGCGTAACTCAGTTGGGGTAACCGATTGCACAGCTTTGAAATATTTATTGAAATAATCGTAATCTAAATTATACTCCCAAATTGCTTTAAACTTATCCGCTAATGCAAATGGGCCTTCAACGCTACGCAAGAACTGACCTAAAATATAATTCTTCACTAATTCTAATTCTTCTTCATCCACAAGCTCTTCGCGAAGCAATTTTATTTCCTTATAAATTTCTTCTAAGGTATTTTTTGTCACATCCACTCCAACTTCAGTAGAAACAAAGAAATATCCTCCGTGCGCTAAACCTGCTAAACCTGATCCAATTCCATAAGTATAACCTTTATCCTCACGAATGTTTGCCATTAATCGAGAACCGAAGTAACCACCTAAAATGGTATTTAATACTTGAAATTTAAAATAATCAGGATTTGTTTTATTAAACAATGGTCGACCAATACGAATTGCAGATTGTATTGCATCATCCTTTACTACTAAGTGCTTATTTTCTTTTGTTGTAGCTAATACCACCGATGGTTTAGAAACTGCAGTTGTATTTCCACCCCAAGTTTGTTTACCAAAATGTTCGTTTAACAAAGTAAACACATCATTAGGTAAATTACCTGAAAGCACGATGGTACAATTTTTAGAAGTGTAATGAGTTTTGTAAAAATCGATTACATCTTGTAAAGAAGTATTATCAAAGTCTTCATCCTTCACATTAATTCCGTACGGATGATTTTCGCCAAACAACAATTCGTTAAAACGACGGCGAGCCAACACACTTACCTTTTGCGAGTTAACTAAATGCTTTTGTTTTCTATTTGCTAAAAACAAATCGAACTCATGTTGAGGGAAAGAAGGATTTTTAATAATATCTTCTACAAACACAATTGTTTCGTTTAAATATTTATTTAAACTGTATAAAGTAAAGTGCGCAAAGTCTTGCTCAACACCAAACTCAAGGAATGAACCAAAAAAATCAATTCCATCAGAAAGTTCATCAGCTGTTCGGGTTATTGTTCCTAGCTCAGGCAAACTATTTGCTGATGTTGCAATTAAAGGTGCCTTTTGATAAAACATTCCCGCTTTAAAAATAAATTCAAGACGTGTTAACTCCTGACTTCCGGCATTGATAGAGTATACTTCGATTCCATTATCTAACAAATGTTTTGTAGCATGTTTGATGTCAATTTTATCAATGGTATTAAATGCGGGTGCTTCTGTTCTGTTCAGCATAAATTAGTCTAATAAGTATAGTTGATGTTTGTTGTATTTCTCTAATGTGCGAATTCCAGAAGAACTTATGTGTTCAAACTCCTTGTCGCAAAACACATTTACAATGCGTACATGTGGTTTTAATTCTTGTATGTATCGATATTGATTTTGCTCGTATTGAAAATCGGTTGAGTTTCTTAAGCCACGAATAATGATTGTATCGTAACCTAATGAATCAACAAAATCTGTAACCAATCCTTCGTATTCGGCCATCTGACGGTTTTGAATTGTTTTAGGCACCTCCCAAGTGCGTTGGTTTTTATCGGGATTGCGACCAAAGGCAATTATTACTTTGTCAAAAATACGTTCGGCTTTTTGCAATACGTTGTAATGACCTTTATGAAAAGGATTAAAACTCCCAGGAAATACCGCAATTGTAGGCATTACAGTTTTTACATAAGAAATAAGAAAATCTAATTTCCCATTTTGGTTATACTTTTCCAAAACCTTAATGCGATTTTCTTTGTATGTTTTGTAATCTACAAATTGATATTCTTTAAATATTTGTTTCTCGTATTGCAATAAACGTTCATTGCTTTCATTAAATATATTTAAATCAGCGTCAATAAATTGTTTAGAAAGTTCGCTTGAAGCGGTATGATGTTTTGTATCTAAAATTAATTGAATAACGCTTGCGACTTTATCGGAAGCTATAGAAGCCATAGCTGCATCAACCTTAAACAAGTTTGCTGAATCTTCTTCGTTTGTATTTGATTTAGGATCATAAACTGCATCATGATACACAGCTGCTAAAAACAACTCATCATTTAATGAATTACTTTTTTCTAAATAAGACAATACATCTTGCAAATGTTCGAACGTATGATAAAAGCGATGTGTTTCATCATAACGTTTCACAACATCATCATTAAACGATAATGCCTTTAAGCGTTGTTGTATCTGTTCTTTTAGCATTTTATTTCTTTTTTGCCATATAATACAAAGTAGAGCAATTCTCTTTTCTCAATACTTGTTTTGCAACACGCTGAATATCTTCAACGGTAATTTTATTATAATGATCAATCTCTTTATTAATCAAATCAGCACTTCCTAGCAATTCTGAAATAGCAAGGTTGGTAGCTTTAGTCATAATATCTGTTTCAGAAAAAGTAAGCGATGATTCTACTTTGTTCTTACATTTTTGAAGTTCGTTTGCATCTACCAAAGTAGTTTTCATTTTCTCTAACTCCTCTTCAATTGCTTTCTCCGCATCTGCCATTACAATTCCCGGACTTAACTTACCTGAAACAACAAATAAACCTTTATCCATATCACCCATTACATAAGCGCTGATATCCGAAAATAATTTCTTCTCTTTTATTAACGCTTTGTATAAACGAGAAGAATTACCGCGCGATAAAATATCAGAAACAACATCAGTTGTATGATAATCCTCATCGTAACGTGAGCACATATGGAAAGCTTTATAAATACTATCAATTGGCACATCACGTTCAACCGTAATTGCTCTGTGCTCGGTTTGCTCAGGCTCAACTGGTAAATTACGTTTTGGTTTATCGATAGCAGGAATTGGTTCAAACCATTTTTCCGCTAAACGTTTTACCTCTGCTGTTTCAACATTACCTGTAACAACCATTATTGCATTTGAAGGATTATAATGTTTTTTGAAAAAACTTTTTACATCTTCCATTGTTGCATCTTCTATATGTGAAATTTCTTTTCCAATGGTTGCCCATTTGTAAGGATGTTTTTTATATGCAAGTGGGCGTAATAACAACCAAACATCTCCGTAAGGTTGATTTAGATAACGTTGCTTAAATTCTTCAATTACCACACTACGTTGCACTTCCAAACTTTTTTCAGAAAAGGCAAGACTCAACATTCTATCACTCTCTAACCAAAAAGCAGTTTCTAAATTATTTGATGGTAGTGAACAATGGTAATTAGTTACATCGTTACTTGTCCAAGCGTTATTTTCGCCACCAACCATTTGTAGAGGCTCATCATAATTTGGAATATTAATACTTCCACCAAACATTAAATGCTCGAATAAATGTGCAAATCCTGTTTTAGATTCGTCCTCATCACGGGCACCAACATCATATAAAATATTAACGCACGCCATTGGCGTTGAATCATCCTTATGAACTATAACTTTTAACTTATTCTTAAGTGTAAACTCGTCGTATTTAATCATATCACAAATGTAACTATTTATAGTATAAATGTGAATTAAAACAGCCTCTAAGTTTAACCGAAAATTGGGGTATTTTAACCTTTTATAGTATAAAACACAGACTCAAAATTGTTTCTTTCCAAGTTTTTTTTGTTTCTTTAAATGATAGAAATACAAGCTTATGACTAAGTATAAACTAAAGGATATTAAAACCCATTCATCCGATGAGTGGATTAATGCATCTACAAAAAAAATACCGCTCGCAGCGTAAGGCAAGCTATTGTGGAAACAATTAAAAATCAAAACCTGCGAATAACTTCTATGAATGCAGCTGATAGAACAAAAGAATTGCTCGAAACCGTTATTTTAGAAGACGTAGCAGAGTTTAT
>CANJJP010000282.1 GCA_947474485.1 Bacteroidota bacterium
AAAAAAATTGTAGTAGGCTGTGGAGATCCTTTTACAGTTAAAGTTTTTACTAGTCCGTCATTAAGTATGTATAGTCAATTCACTAAACATAATAGTTTGGTTACGGCTTGCGGTATGAGGAATGATAAAATTATTTCAGCAGGAGGAACAGCTAACGAATTGTTTTATTGGGATTGTAGTATGCCTTCACAATTTATACGAATTGCCGGAAAAGCAAATCCAAGATATGCTGTTGGTGTTTCTGCGGGCCCAAGTGTTGCATTTTCTTCTAGGCAAAGTGAAAGTGATGGTGTTAACACCACGCAATTAGAAAAGGGTTTTGATTTTTCTGATTTCTCAGTTCTTAATAATGTAATTTCATCTAAATTCCTTCGCGAAGTAATATTAAATGGGCAGGGATCATTAAAAAAAGTTACCGATAATCAATTACAAATTGATACAAAAAGTGTAATTGAACTTGAGGATAAAAATGATATTATTCGAACCTACACATTTACAAAAGAGGGTAATATTATAATTGGAAGTGATTTTGAACTTGATTTATATAATACAAATGGAGAATATCTACGTTCCTTTAAAGGCAATAATGGTACAACATGGTCGGTAGCAGTTACAAATGATAATAAATTTTTAGTAGCTGTGGGTGATGACCAATCAATAAAGATTTGGAATCTTGAAGACAAAGGAGAGTACGAAACACCTTGGGAATATTATTCAGAAGCATCGTGGAGGAATTATTTCAAAGAAAATAATCTGGAATCAATTGCACAAAAAAAAGGGAAATCCGCATGGTTCGAATTAATTGATAAGGTGAGACAATTAGGAGGAAAGAACCCTGATGAAATGCTTAGTGATATGGATAACCTTATATGCACAGTAAATCCTTTGCTTAATTTATTTGTGAGTTCAGATAATGAATGGGTAGTGTGGACAAATGAGGGTTATTATAATGCAAGTGCAGGAGGTGAAAAATTTATTGGATGGCAAGTAAATGGAAGCGGTGAAAATTTAGCAGATTTTTATCCTGCTTCAGCATTTCGTAATCAATTTTTTAAACCTGAAGTAATCAGAAATATTTTATTAAATCCTGATCAAAAAACCATTCAACAAATAACAGTAAATGTAAACGCAAACGATAATAAAAATGAAACAACCAAGGAAGAAATAAAACCAACTAGTATTTTACAAAGCCTTCCTCCTAAAATTGAAATACTTTCCCCTACTCAATACAAAACAACTTCATCAGTTGCAAGCACTAAAGTAAAAGTTAAAATAAAATCGGATAAAAAAATCACAGCCGCCAAAATATTTGTAAACGGAGCCAAAGGTAAAGAAGAGGCGCCAAAAGAGAGTATAGCCTTTAGAGGAGGAAAAGAAAAAATAAATGATTCAACTTATGTTTTTGATGTTGATTTAAGTGTAGGAGAAAATAGCATAATGGTTTATGCTAGTAATGAAAATGGAAATGCTGTTTCTAATGAGGTTGTGGTTGAGTATAAAACTGCAAACACAAAAACACAAGCAGTAGAAGAAATCATTAAACCAAATCTTTATATGATAAGTATTGGAATCTCTGATTTTAAAGATCCCACTAACAATCTGGATTTTGCTGACGACGATGCAATTGCGATGAGTAAATTGTTTAAGGAGCAAAAAGGTTTGTTATATAAAAATGTTGAGGTAAAGGAATTAACAAATTCTCAAGCAACACGTTTAAATATTATTGAAGCATTTGAATGGTTGGGAAGAAGTGTTACTTCTAAAGATGTTGCCATTATTTTTATAGCAACGCACGGCTTTAATCAAAAAGAAAAATTTTATATTTTGCCACATGATGGCGACTTTGAGAGTTATAAAGCTACTTGTGTTAATTGGAATGATTTTGCGGACATATTGAAAGATTTACCATGTAAAACACTTATGTTTTTAGATGCTTGCCATAGCGGGCAACTTGGAAAAAATTTATACGCTAGCAGAGGTGTGGCTGAAACAAATTCTGAAGCAATAAGAGAATTAGCATCTGATGCATCTGGTGTGGTTATTTTTTCTGGCTCAACTGGTGCAGAAAAATCATTGGAAAGTAACGAGTGGAAGCATGGGGCGTTTACCTATGCTATTTTAGATGGCGTGAATAATAAAACGGCTGAATATAAAAAGGATAATATTATTTATTTAAACGAGTTAGATAACTACATAGCTGAAAAGGTTAAGGAACTTACCAAAGGACAACAACATCCTACTACGCAGAAACCAAGTACAATAAGTAATTTACCATTGTTTATGATTAAGTAAAGTGCGCGATTGCAGCATTTACTTTTTTCAGTAAAAAGTCAAATAACACTATAAATTCCACCAAATTAATCATCCAGAAATAAGAAAAACTGCTATATTTGACAAAAAATTAACCTTATGAAAAAATTACTAGTTGCATCTCTAGGTTTGATGCTTTTCGCTTGTGGATCGCCTGATACTGAAGTTGCAGAACAAAAAGCAGACACACTTGCTGTTGATTCGGCAGCTCTTAAAGCGGATGAAGAAAAGGAATTTAAATTACACATGATTGTTGCAAATATTCCTGCACCTTCTCATGAAATCATTGCTATTGGTAAAGCTGGTTATAATTATGATGGCTCTTTAGTACTTGATAAAGCTAAAGCTGGAACGTATCCTACTGAGTTTAAAAAAGGTGTTACTTATGGTATGTACTCTGCTGATTTAGCTTACGCTGCTTCATTTAATAAGAGTAATGATTTACTTGCATTATTTGCTGCTACTCGTAAAGCTGCTGAAAGTGCCAATTGCGCAAAAATATTTGATGATGTGACTAAAAGCGCTCATTTCGAAGATTTTCAAAGAAATCCAGATTCATTATCTGCAATTCTAGAGCGCGTTTACGTTACAACTGAAAGTTTCTTAGAATCAGACAAACACATGGACATCGCTACTCGCGTATTAGTGGGTGCTTGGGTTGAAGGCCAATACTTATTGCTTTCTTCAATCGACGGACAAAAATCTAAGAAGGATTTAGATTTAAAAACTAAAGTTTGGGAAGCTAAAATTCATTTAAATAATATTATTGAATTATTAAAAGAGTATCCTGAAGATCAAGATATAGCTCCTACTACAGCGATGTTGGTTGATTATATGAAAGATTACGAAGGAGTTTCTGCTGCAGATCAGTTCATAAAAGAAAAGATTTCAAAAATGTTAGCAGATATTAAAGCAATTCGTACAAAGCTTGCAGAATAGTCTAATAGTTACCTAGTCGCTATTCTTTTGCTTAAATAAAAAGACTAGCGACTAATAAACTAACGATTAGCGAACTATCTCGTAAATTCCTCAAAACTCAATCTTGTTCCCTTCTCCAATTCATACACATAAGCTTTCACTTTCTGAGCCCAAACTAAATGATTGTGGCGTTTATCAAACACTTCATAGCTAAAAGGTTTCCCCACTTTAATATGTATGGTTTTATTATTTTGTTTAACCATTTCATCCGCTAAAAAAAACATTTCAATATTTGCTTTAATGCGAAGTCGTTTACGCCACATAGCAAAGTTGTAAAAAAATGAAGAGTTTTTTCCTTCAATAAATACAGGTACAATTTTACGTTTGTGTTTTATGGCTTGTGTGATAAAACTTTTTTTCCATTCTAAATCTTTTATCACACCTTGTTGTTTTCTCGAAACCATCCCAGCTGGGAATACAAGCACTGCATGCTCTGATGAATAAGTGCCATCAATAATTTTTAATGCATCCGCAGCTGTTTTCCCAACTTTGTTTACTCCAACAAAGAGACGCTTAAAATTAACGAGCTTTAGTAAA
>CANJJP010000283.1 GCA_947474485.1 Bacteroidota bacterium
CACGCTCGTGAAGCTGAATCACTTTCTCAACTAATTTTTTATATGTGGTATATTTTAGAAAATTATAATTCTAATTCGGAGGTTCAATATTTAGTAAATAATTTAGAAATGTATTTTATCCCCTGTGTAAATCCAGATGGATACATGTATAACGAAACAACCAATCCAAATGGTGGAGGTATGTGGAGAAAAAACAGAAGAGATAATGGAGATGGAACTTTTGGTGTGGATTTAAACAGAAACTATGGCGACCATTGGGGTTATGACGACAATGGTTCTTCACCAGATCCAAACTCAGACACATACAGAGGAACTGCAGGTTTTTCAGAAATTGAAACACAAATGGTTCGTGATTTTTGTAATGACCATGAATTTAAATTAGCATTAAACAATCACACTTATAGTAACTTATTAATTTATCCTTATGGTTACGTAGCAAGTACGCTTACTCCCGACTCTACTATATTTAGTTCATTTGCAAAACGCATGACTAAGTGTAGTGGTTTTATGTATGGTACGGGCGACCAAACAGTTGGTTATCTAGTAAATGGTGATAGTGATGATTGGATGTATAGCGAACAAACCACAAAGCCAATGATTTTATCTATGACCCCAGAAGCTGGAAATTCTTCAGATGGTTTTTGGCCTGCAATTAATCGAATTATACCGATTGCAAAAATAACAATGGACCAAAACCTTTGTTTAGCAAGACTTGCAGTCGTTTATGCAGAAACAGAAAGTATTCATGATAAATTTATTACCTCATCAAATGAATATGTAAAATATAATTTTGTTCGAATGGGATTAGAAAACGGAACCTTCACCGTTTCTGTAATTCCAATTTCTACTAATATTGCTTCTGTTGGAAGTCCTAAAACTTATGTTAATCCAATTCACTTGCAAACTACTTTAGACTCTATCTTTATCACTTTAAATTCGGGGCTTACACAAGGTGAATTAGTGAGTTACGCTATTGCAGTTGACAATGGCTTTTATACCAATTACGACACCATCACCCGCATTTACGGTCAACCAATAACAGCGTTTACTAGTGCTTGTAATGCAACAACAGGATTTGTTGCAGGAGGTTGGGGAATATCAACAACACAATTTATAAGTTCAACTGGAAGTATTACTGATAGTCCAAGTGGCTTTTATCAGAACAACGCCAATAAATCAATCACTACTTCAAATAATGTTGATTTAACTAATGCAATTGCAGCAACACTAAGTTATTATTCTAAATGGGATATTGAAAAAGGATACGATTATGTTGAAATTTTAGCGTCAACTGACGGTATTAACTATACACAACTGTGCGGAAAATATACTGCTGAAGGAAGTGATAATCAAAACAGCGGCTTACCAATGTACGATGGCAGACAAACTGATTGGGTAAAAGAAAATATTGATTTAGTTGATTATTTAGGGCAAAACATTAAACTTCGTTTTAAACTAGTGACTGATGGTTTTGCAACCGGTGATGGTTTTTATTTTGATGACATTACTGTTTTAAAAATAGTAAATAGTATCGGTGTAAAAGAAGAAATAAACTTAAACGCTGCTACAACTGGTTTCCCAAATCCTTGTAATGATATAATTAATTTTTCTTACACACTCCCAAATCAAAACGATGCATTTACAATTACAATTAGCGACGCGCTTGGTAGAGTTGTTATAAATCAAACATTAGAAAACAATAGCAATAGTGCAAAGGTGGATGTTAGTAAATTAAACAATGGTGTTTATTTTTACAAAATAAGTTCGAGTACCTTTTCTACAACTGCAAAGCCTATTGTTGTAATGCATGTCTAAGTTTAACGAACAAAAAACTCCTCTGCTTTAATGATGTTTTTACTTTTGTTGTTTTTAAAGTAAATAACATCAAATGAAATAGTGTCGTTTTTTTGTAAATTAATTTCAAAAGTTTTTTGCTTAAAAGCTTGAAACTGTTTTTCGTTCTCAAATGCACCGCTTACCTCTACCTCGCTCATCTTTTTTGAAACATTAAAATGTTCGCCAAGATAATTCCGCAGATAATATTTACCTGCAGGTAAATATTCGAAATAAAGATTAAAACTATTTTCAATAAAATAGTGACGAATTACTTTGTTTGATAAGGAATCCACTATGCAAACTACTGCGTCGGCGCCTGAATAATTGTTTAATTGCACTACTTGGTTACTATTTCTATCTATTAAGTTTTGACCAAAATAATATTTATAAGGTTCGGCAGATGTAGTAATTTTTTCTATTGTATCTTTAGTTATAACAGTTGTAGTATCAGTTATAACAATATTTTTCTTAGTTGTTTTAGTACTTTCCTTTTTATCACTGCGTTCATATACGTTGATTATGAAAAACAAAAGTGCAATTGCCAATGGTACAGAAAATAAAATATAACGCGTTTCGTTGTATCGCTTTTTTTCTTCTGCAACATTAACTTTTTTGCTTGCGTCATATTGTTTTTTATAATGCTCTTTATAGTATTGTCTGCGTTTTAAATCTTCCTCTGTAAACGAATATTTTTTTCCTCTTCCGGATGCTGTTTGCTGTTTTGTTTGTTGAGAAGCCTGGCTGAAATATTGATTGTAACTAACTTTTCCATCGTACTTAGATCTCAAAATTGGATCCATCAATGTTTCGTATGCTTCTTGTATTTGTCTGAATTTCTCGACTGCTTCGTAGCTGTTTGGGTTTTTATCGGGATGATAAATTTTAACTAATTTTCTATACGCAGCTTTAATCTCAGCTGAGTTTGCCGACTTAGTTAAACCAAGTATGGAATAATAGTCACTCATTTAAATAAAAAACCCCCGTTCTTCGACATCCTTTGACAAGTTTAAGATGACCATGAATGACGGGGGTAATTAATGCGAGGATTTTATTTAATTAGTTGAATCAGTTTTTGCTTCTCCTTTGTTTTCAATAACAGTATTTATATAAACAGCCGAATAATTTCTGTAACTCATTGCATTTGTAAATGCATCTTTTACATAAAACTGAGTTAAACGATAATTACCTTCATACCATAACGGCATAATTGGCGCTTCATTCATTAAAATTTGCTCCGCCTTCATAAAATAAACCAGGCTGCTATCTTTTGTTTTTGCATCCCTACCTTTTGCATAATACATGTCGAACTCTGCATTTTGGAAACGAGATGTATTTGGAAACGAAGGTTGATTCATATCAGCAGGAACGTTAGCGCCATAGAATAAATTCAAGAAAGATTCAGGACTAGGGAAATCTGCAATCCAAGCATCACGAACTATATCCATTCTTCCAAAACGCGCTTCTTCTGCCTTTTGAGCATATGGAACAACATCAAAATCAATATTTACATTTAAGTTTTCCATTAATTGTTTTTGAATTTCCACAACAACATTACTGTTTCTTGCTCCACCACTGTTTAAAATTACTTTAACTGAAGGAAATCCTTTACCATTAGGATAACCTGCTTCTGCCAATAATTTTTTTGCCTCTGCTAAATTAAAATCATAACCATTAATATTTGAAATGTCGTACCCATCAACAGTAAATGTTGGAGGAGTGATCCCTTTAATCCCTGGTCCATAAGCTTGTCCACTTAAAATGTCATCAACAATTTTTTGACGATTAATTGCATAATTAAATGCTTTTCTAACTTTAACGTTATCAAAAGGAGCTTTCTTAGTGTTAAAAGTATAGAATTGAGTAATCATTTCAGGACTGTTGTCTAAGAAGTATTTTGGTGGTTTAGCTTGAAAATCTTTAATTTGACTTTCAACCATTTCTTTAACAGACTGTGATGGCAAAGAAGTGATC
>CANJJP010000284.1 GCA_947474485.1 Bacteroidota bacterium
TACATAGCTAATCCAATCTTCTTTAGGGGTTTGTTTTGGTGAAGTTAAAATCTCTACTTGGTCTCCGCCTTTAAGTGTGTAACTTAATGAAACCAACTTATGATTTACTTTTGCCCCGATGCAATGTGAACCTACTTTTGAATGTATCTCAAACGCGAAATCCAAGGCTGTTGAACCAAAAGGTAAGGTGCGCATTTCTCCTGATGGAGTAAATACAAATATTTCTTCAGCAAATAAATTTAATTTAAAATCATCAATAAAGTCCATTGCGTTTTCTTCCGGACTTTCTAATAACTCTCTAATTTTCTTCAACCAATCTTCTAATTGCCCCTCTCTGTCAGGCGCTGCCCCTTTGTATTTCCAATGCGCAGCGTAACCCATTTCTGCAATATCATCCATACGAGTGGTACGAATTTGCACTTCTACCCACTTACCATCTGGTCCCATTACAGTAGTATGTAATGATTCGTAACCATTTGCTTTAGGCGTAGAAACCCAGTCGCGCAAACGTTCTGGACTTGGGTGATAAAAATCGGTTATGATAGAATATACTCTCCAACAATCTGTTTTTTCTAATTCAAGCGGCGTATCAATAATGATACGAATAGCAAAGAGGTCGTAGATTTCTCCAAACTCAACACCTTTGTTTTTTATTTTATTGTAAATCGAATAAATCGATTTTGGTCTTCCATAAATTTTTGCTTTAAATCCTTGTTCCGTTAAAATCTCTTTTATCGGATCAATAAATTTTTGAATAAATACTTTTCTATCTGGCTCACTCTCTTTTAGCTTAAGAACAATATCATCAAACATTTCTGTATTGGTGTATTTTAACCCTAAATCTTCAAGTTCTGATTTGATAGAGTTTAAACCTAAACGATGTGCAAGTGGGGCATATAAATAAAGCGTTTCTGAAGCAATTTTCATTTGTTTGTCGCGCTTCATGCTTTCGAGTGTGCGCATGTTGTGCAATCGATCAGCAAGCTTAATGAGGATTACACGTACATCATCTGATAAGGTGAGCATCATCTTACGGAAGTTCTCTGCTTGTAAGGAAGAGGTTTGATCAAATACCCCGGATATTTTTGTTAAACCATCTATAATTTTAGCAACCTTCTCACCAAACATTCCTTGAATATCATCCAAGGTTATATCTGTATCTTCAACGGTATCGTGCAATAATGCGCATACTATAGAAGTTGTTCCTAAGCCAATTTCTTCAGCACAAATTTGGGCAACTGCAATAGGGTGATAAATATAAGGTTCGCCCGATTTGCGACGCATTTCTTTATGTGCATCAACCGAAACTTCAAATGCTTTACGAATCTGCTCTTTATCGCCCTTTTGTAATCTGCGCTTGCAAGCTTTGAGTAAGTTCTTGTATCTATTGAGAATCTCTTTCTTTTCTGCTTCTAAATCTATCTCTGCCATAAATCCTTCTATTTAATGTTCTAAAGTAATAATTATACTTTAAAACGAAAAGTAAATGATAAAAACATAATACTTTTGTTCAAATAAATTAGTTTATTTTCTTCCAGATTATCAAATTTTCAAATTAATTCATTTTCAAATCAGCATCTTACTTCTTCAACTCCCCCAGCCTCGCTGCTGCATCATTAGCATAAAAACCTTTCTTTTCATTAATCTTAATTAATAAAGAAATGGCTTGTTGGGTTTCGCCAAGTTTGGCATAACTTAAAGCACGATACCATTCTGCTTCTTGTTGAAACACATTGTTCTTGCTTTTTAAAACCATATTCAAACGCTCTATTGCAACCGATGGTTTGCCAGTATAATAATTGCTGAGGGCAGAGTAAAACAATGCGTTAATATCTGTGCTGTTGTATCCAATTAATTCTTCAAACAAAGCATCTGCTTTTTTGTATTGGGCTTTATTAAAACGCTTTAAAGCATCTTTTAATAATTGGTCCATGGTGTATGGCAGCAATGAACTCTTTTCGCTTTTTGCATGCAAGTAAGCGTTTACATTTTCGTACTCGGCACCTAAACCATTACGCATAATAGTAAAAGGACGTTGTTGTTTAAAGTACAAAGTTTGGTATTCGGTAATTTTTAAATCATAGATGTAGATGTAACCTGCATTGGGCAATAAACTCAAATAGGTTTCGGTAACTGGTGTTTTAATAGTGGTATCAACAAAAGGAACATCTTTTATTGCCATGTCTTCCATACTCATGTTATTCATAAAATGCGTACCACTGTTTTCTTGTGTAAAATGTTGCTTGCGTATTTCTTTGTTGGTTGTTAATGTAGTATCGTTACTTACCAACTCACTCACAATTGTATCAATGGTATTGGCAGCAGCTAAAATATCTTTTTTAAGCGGAGCATCTTCGTTAGGGCTTACACCAATTTGTATGATTTCGTTTTTCTTAAAAAGCACAACACCCAACACCAAAGTAAATCCAACAACTAATACCGAAACAAAAATATTATTTCCGTTGCTCTTAGGCTTTGCCCCGCCTTGCTGCACGCGAGCATCAATCCTCGAAAAAATATCTTCCACATCGGCCTGAATAATTTTTTCTTCGCCCAGCGATGCCAAGTGGTCGAAAAAATCTGCATCATTATATTTTACTTCCTTTTTCATTTTGCGTGGGGATTTACTGTCATTTTTTGTTTTTCCAAAATCAACAACTTTAAATTGCGTTTGCCGTTTTGTATATAACTCTTCACTTCTAAACTACTGTAACCTGTTATGCTCTCTATTTGCTGGTATGATTTGTTTTGTAGGTAAAACAAATCAATACACTTGCGTTGCCCTTCTTTCAAATCATTTAAGGATTCCTTCAATAATTTTTCATTCAACTCTGCATCCTTAATTTTTTCTAAAGCCAGTTCGGTTTCTTCACTTTGCATAGTGTATTCGTGTTCCTGATAATCATTCAAACGTTTCTTATCTGTTTTTTGTTTACGAATAAAAGAGATGCAATAATTACGAACCACAAAACTTAACCAGCCTTTAAAGTTGTCTACTTCCCTACTTTTCAGCTCCACAATCAGCTTATCAAAAATTTGCATCACATGATCTTTTGCATCGTCTTTATCGTTAAAATAATAAACACAGGTGCTTAAAATTTGTTTTGCATAACGTTTATATAATTCCCCAATAAAAACTAAATCGCCCGTTTTCCTGTATTGCAGCAACAATGCCGAATCTTCAGCAGCATTTATTTTTGATTTATCAGCAGAGAACATAAACCTGATTTAGTAATAAGACGCAAGATAAAGTAAATTCCATATATTTTTTAAGTAACTGGGGATTAGTTTGTTAAGGGGATTGGTTTCGGTTTTTTTGTTTCTGGTTTCTGGTTGGGATTGAGTTGAATCGAAATGCCTGCACAAGTCAGAAGCAAAAGAATGTCAAATGAATAACAACCAAACACCGAATGTCGCTTTGAGCTGTCACGCTGAGCCTGACGAAGCGCGAGAAGCGGCATAAACGAAATGTTTAATCAAACACTAATTAAAAATACAAATCCTCCGCTTTCAATCGCAAGTAGCGACGAACAGATAATGCTGAACTTAATCCAGAAATTAAAATACCGATTACTATTACGATACCGAATAACATTAATAACCAATTTTCGTCTTGAACAATTAATAACTCAGGAATGTAACGAGTAACGATGAAAATAAAAGTTCCCAATAAAACCATTGCGAACACCGCAGATATAATTCCGTTAATGATTCCTTTTACAATAAATGGTTTTCGAATAAAACCTTGTGTTGCACCAACTAAGTACATCGTACGGATTAAGAAACGTTTGGAGTA
>CANJJP010000285.1 GCA_947474485.1 Bacteroidota bacterium
CAGGTTCAATAAATTTGCCAATGTGTCCAACATAAGAAGCTTCTAATTTTTCTGATTCTTGTCTAGCGGTAAGTTCATCTTTATTTGTAGGATTAGCGGAGATTTCACTCATGTGCTTTTTTTCTATTTGCTCAAAAGAATTACCTGGACCATATGCACTCATTAACCAAAGCACGATAGAAACAGCAATGATGATTTTACCTGCATCAAACAAAAACACTTTCACTTTAGTGTACATAGTAATGAAAACCGTTTTTAATTGTGGCACGCGATACACAGGCATTTCCATAATAAAATAAGAACGTTGTTTTGCTTTTAAAATAAATTTAAGGACAAATGCAACAAGCAAAGCCATTACAAATCCTAAAATATACATTGCAAATAAATACAAGCCCTTTTTGCTAAAGAAACCCGAAGTTTCATCATCGGGAACCATTAATGAAATTAGCAAAGTATAAACGGGTAAGCGAGCCGAGCAACTCATTAAAGGAGTAATTAAAATGGTAATTAAACGTTCCTTCATATTACTGATGGTGCGTGTTCCCATAATTGCAGGAACCGCACAAGCTACTCCACTAATTAGCGGAATAACCGAACGTCCATTTAATCCAACCTGACGCATTAATTTATCCATCATAAAACTAACGCGTGCCATGTAACCACTATCTTCAAGCAAGGAAATAAATGCAAAGAGTAATGCAATTTGGGGAACAAATACCACTACACCGCTTAAACCAGCCAATACACCTTTAACTAATAAATCATTTATAAATCCTTTTGGCAGCAAAGCAGATAAACTATCTCCACCCCAGGCAAACAAATCTTCAATCCATGTCATTGGATACTCGGCAAGAAAGAAAATAGATTGAAAAACTAAAAACAATACAATTAAAAAAGATAGAAAACCAAAAACTGGATGTGTAAGCACCTTATCAATCTTTTCTGTTAATTGAAATAATTTTCCTTTGCCAGAATATTCAACTGTTTGTGAAATGATTGAACTAATTTTTTTGAATCGAATCAAGGTATCCTTCTCTTCAATCTTTTTTAGCTTAGAATTAATGTTAGGATATTTCGAAGAGGCATCTTTTAGCAAATCGATATAATGCTCGTACTCATCCGTTTCAATACTTTCCTTAGTCATAAAAAAACTTGCTGGCTTCGTAGCCATAGCAATTTGTTTTTTCAATTCATCAATTCCTTCGCCTTTACGCGAATTAAGATGCACAACTGGAATACCAAGCGAATGAGAAAGTAACATTGAATTTATAGCGATGCCATTTTTTTCTGCTTCATCAGCCATGTTTAAAGCCAACACA
Organism: Bacteroidota bacterium; assembly: GCA_947474485.1. Classification (GTDB taxonomy): domain Bacteria; phylum Bacteroidota; class Bacteroidia; order B-17B0; family Aurantibacillaceae; genus JADJDM01. The sequence continues at coordinate 1,320 of CANJJP010000285.1, forward strand.
ACGGGGAGATTTAAATCGATTAATTGGGAAACCAATAATAAATTTCTTTTCAAATTAGTTGCATCGGCAACAGCAATAATAATTTCGGGATAGTCAATATTATCTTGTTGAAGTAATACTTCACATGTTACTTTTTCATCCGGAGATTTCGGAAACAAACTATAAGTACCTGGCAAATCAACCAAACGATAAGGTTGTGTTTTACCTTCATTTACAATTCTAAAAAAGCCTGCCTTTTTATCTACTGTAACGCCTGGAAAATTACCTGTTTTTTGATTTAGGCCCGTAAGCGAGTTAAACAATGTTGATTTTCCTGCATTAGGATTACCAACAAGTGCAATTGTTATTAGTTTTTGTTCAATTGATTTTTCTTTCGACACACTACTCACATTCTAAAACAATAACTGTTTGCGCCTCTGCTTTTCGTAAGCTTAACAAATAACCCGATACCGAAATTTCTATTGGATCTCCTAAAGGTGCTGTCCTTTTAAATTCAACTTCCTCACCTGGAATACAACCCATTTCCATAAGTTTTAATGAAAGGTCATCATCCGTAAAACGCTGAATGATGGCTTTTTGACCTGGTACTAATTGAGCTAAAGTTGACATAGTGCAAATTTAGCCATAAAGCATTAATTTATCATACCACAAAAAGGGTATATAAGTTTATTTAGAAACTTGAAGTTTTATATCCATATCCATTTCAGATTGGTAAGATATTTTGTCTTTTATTTCTAGCTTTTGAGTAGCGATTTTAAATCCAAACAACTCAACCTCCATTAAATAATTTCCAGGCGAAAGAATTACAACATATTTACCCGTAGTTGGATTAGGCAAATAAGTTCCAACCAATTCTTTCGTTTTATTATCCCATACAGAAAGCAATACATCAGGATAATTAATTGCCGAGCCATCCTCAGATTGAATACTTCCTTTTAAAACAGTTAGCTCAGGTTCAATATCGTTAAATACAACACGATAAATATCATAATCGCCCATTCCATTTGAACGAATAGCAGAAATATAACCATATCGAGCATTTGATGATGCTCTAAAATTCATATCATCTCCTGTTGTATTCACAGGATATCCAATGTTTTTTGCATTTTCCCATTTTTGATTTTCTTCATCAAAATTTGCTTTAAAAATATCATAACCTCCCATTGATGTGTGGCCCTTACTACTAAAATAAAGTGTTTTTCCATCTGGCGCAATATTAGGAAAGTCTTCATCCAAAGCGCTATTAACTGCAGGCCCCAAGTTGATTGGCAAACTCCAAGTTCCGTTAGGTTGTTTTTTGCTCATATATAAATCAATTCCACCTAATCCACCCGGACGATTACTTGCAAAATAAATTTGATCCCCTTCAGCACTCAATGATGCCGCAATTTCATCTGAAGAAGAATTAATATGCTTATCAAGCATTATAGGCTTCTTAAACGTTCCATTCTCATCTTTTTGACTTACATAAATATTTCCAAGTCCCTTACTATCTTTAATTAAAATCAATAATGTTTTGCCATTAGCGCTTAAGCCAATTACTTCTTCACCTGTATTACCTTTACAAATAGGGACACCAATTAAATAAGCTTTTTGATATTCCCCATCAATCACTTCGGAAATGTAAATCGAGTTCTTGTATTCTCCGTTCTCTTCTTTAAAAGAGTTCTTTTCAGGGCGATTTGTATTAAAAACAACAAACGATTCATCCGTTGGAATAAATGAATAATGCTCGTTAAATTCAGAATTTACATTATAACCCATACTTTCAAATTTAACATCCGTAGGGAATTTCATTAACTCTTTTGCATTTAAGCAATATTGTATTTGTTGATCAACATTTTTAAGATTCTCCTGAGTACCCTTATTGTTTGTTTTAAATTTTGTAAAATACGAAATAGCTTCATCAAACTTGTTTGCATAATGATATCCTCTTCCTAATAAATATTCAACATTAGGATCATGCTTATCATGACGAACTAATTTTTCTAAATACGGAACGGCTTTGGCTTTGTTGCCATTAATATTTAAGTAACAAACGGCAATGTTATAAGTGTATTTATCATTAGAAGGTTCTTCGGCATGCAAATTTAAAAAATCATCCAGAGCCTCATCATAATTACCACTAAGCATTTTTTGCTCAGAGGCTTTTGGATCAGTTTTAGTAATTGGCTCATTTTCATCTTGAGCAATAATAGTAAGAGAGGAAAATAACAATGTTAAGAGCAGTACTTTTGAAAAATTAAATTTCATAGCGTTTTTTTTATTTGAGCATTTCAAAATTAAGTCAAAAAAAAGTAATAATGAAAAATACTTGCTTCTCAAAGCTAGGAAATTTGTTAAACCTATTTAGCCTGCTATCATAAGCGGCACCGAAATACGATGTCGCACTTTCTCAAGAGTGGTTCCGAACAATAAATCTTTTAATCCTTTGTGTCCGTGTGGAGCCATAACAACCAAATTACATTCCAATTC
>CANJJP010000286.1 GCA_947474485.1 Bacteroidota bacterium
ATCCCAATTTTATGAAATACTACCAATTAATTATTTTGTTTTGCGCCTCGCTTTTGTCTTTAGATGCACAAGAGTCGAACGACAAGAACTACAATCGTAAAGATTTTGAAACGCTGTATGATTTGTTTCAAAACAAAAACGACCTAATTAAATTTATGGATATTAAGCCCGGTGAAGTGATTGCCGATGTGGGCGGTGACGATGGGCATCACATGGGCTCACTTTCATTAATATACGATGATTTAACTTTTTACATTGAAGATGTTGATCCAAAATTAAACGCAGGCGACATTGAAAAAATGGCAAAGAAGTTTTCTAAAAAAAGAGCAACACCACAAACTTGTAAGTTTAATTGGGTCTTGGGTTCATATACTGCAACTAACTTACCTGATGGAAAGTTTGATAAGATTATTATGATTGCTTCTTTTCATGAGTTTACTGAAATGGATGCGATGATGAATGACATTAGTAAAAAATTGAAGCCAGGAGGGATGCTCTATATAATGGAAGCTTTTTGTATTGATAAAGTAATTTATTGTGAAGACAAGCACAAAGGGTATTACATGAGGGAAGTTAATGAAATAATGAATAAGCAAGGCTTTTATCAAATTCAACAGAGTAGCCCCGAAAGTGATTTGGTTAACTATGCAAACTGTTTGGTGTTTAGCAAGGATGAAAAGCTGTCGGAACAATTCATTAAGAACAAACAAGCTCTTCAATCGTATATTGATTTAAGTAAATTGTTCGGGCAAAAACTTGCAGTAGAAAATGAAAACATGATAATAGCGGTTGCAGATACCTTAGCTCAAAATGCAAATCAAATTTCTGATTTATATGTTGTGTACGAAGTTTGGATGCGGGGTATTGCAGCAAGCTGGGAAACAAAAGGAGAGATGGATTATGCAATCACCATATACAAAGCACTTACAACTATTTTTCCGAATTCAGCTTATAATTACTATTTGTTAGGGGAAGCCTATACAAAAGATAGCCAAACAGATTTAGCCACTGAGGCTTATAAGAAAGCTTGTAAATTGGGGCTTAAGGAAAAAATGTGTGAAAATTAATTCAACCACCAAATACTTATGTTCAGTATGGTTGCAAAGCTTACCCAAAGTATGTAAGGAATAAAAAGTATCCTACACCAAATGCTTATTTCTTGTCCTTTTATTGCAATCAGTATTAGAACAAAAAGCAACAATAATATGTCTACAATTGCAAAGCCTAATGCATGTAAATTAAAAAACAAAATACTCCAAAATGCATTTAAGATGAGTTGAACAATAAATAGTTTTCTTATAAATATTTTGCTTGGATGTTCGGAGATATTTATCAAATAAAAACAAATTCCCATTAAGGTATAAAGCAATGACCACACTGGACCAAATATCCAGTTGGGCGGATTAAATGATGGTTTTACAATGGTGGTGTACCATCCTGTTATTGCATCTATAGTTGCAAAGGATCCAATAAATGCTGCAGCATAACAAGCCAATAAACTTAAAATAAAAATGAGTGCTTTATTTTTCATGCTGCTAAAATAAAACAAAGAAAATTAAGCTTGTTTACACTTTACTTTGTAATCATTGTAAATACTTTGTCAAAACAGCATAATTTTCTTAAATCTTCACAAATTTCGCGGGTTTCGCATTCCCACAAAATCCGTAAATTAGTGCTTTATTTTATTTCTATGATTAAGTATTGCAATAGTTTAACTGAGTATAGTCGTTTTGTTACGCGCGAGGTAATGGTGGGTGAAGTTGGTTTTGGTGGTGATAATCCCATCCGTATACAATCAATGACAACTACTGATACAATGAATACCATTGCTACGGTTGAGCAAAGTATTCGTATGATTGATGCGGGTTGTGAGTTAGTGCGTATTACCGCTCCAAGTTTAAACGAAGCAAAAAATTTAGAAGTAATCAAGAAAGAATTAAAAGCTCGTGGTTATAACACACCACTAGTTGCCGATATACATTTTACACCCAACGCTGCAGAGCACGCTGCAAGAATTATTGAGAAGGTACGTATTAACCCAGGCAATTACGCCGATAAAAAGAAATTTGAACACATTGATTATACCGACTCTGCTTACGTTGAAGAGTTAGATAGAATTCGCAAACGTTTTATTCCTTTAGTAAAAATTTGTAAGGAATACGGAACTGCCATGCGTATTGGAACTAATCACGGTTCATTAAGCGACCGTATTTTAAGTCGTTATGGTGATACGCCACTGGGCATGGTTGAATCAGCATTTGAGTTTTTACGTATTTGTGAAGATGAAAATTATCACAACATTGTTTTATCTATGAAGGCAAGTAACACGCAAGTAATGGTAGAAGCCTATCGTTTGTTGGTTGCAAAAATGATGGACAAAGGCTGGAACTACCCATTACACTTAGGTGTTACCGAGGCAGGTGAAGGTGAAGATGGAAGAATAAAATCTGCAGTTGGTATTGGAACATTATTAGAAGATGGTTTAGGAGATACAGTGCGTGTAAGTTTAACAGAAGAACCCGAATTAGAAATTCCAGTTGCGCGCGATTTAGTTGAACGTTATAGTAAAAGAGCGGGGCATACAAAAATAAAAGCTGTTACCGAATTGCCTTACGACCCAACTGCGCATCAACGCATGCAAACACGTGAGGTAATTAATTTAGGCAATCATAATGTAACACGTGTTATTGCCGATTTAAGTGATAAAGAAACAATAACTGCAGCTAATTTATTTGCATACGGATATAACTACTCGGTGCAATTAGATAAATGGAATTTAAGCGACATGGCTGTAGATTATATTTATGCTGGAAATAATAAAGTAGATTTTGAAATACCTGGAACATTAGGTATTATTTATAATTCAGAAGTATGGAAAGAGCAATCGAACAAACTACGCTCTTATCCTTTGTTTTGTGGAGAAGAATTTTTTAAATCTGAGAAGACAAGTGCTGAATTAAATTTTGTTGTTGCCGACCATACTGTTTTAACTGAAGATTTTATTAATAAAATTAAAGAACATAAAAATGTAGTTTTAATTTTAGATACCTTCAATGGCCACGCTATGGCTGATTTGCGCCGTATGTTTATTGATTTACAATTAAACAAATGTGAGTTGCCTGTAATTATTAAACGCAATTATGCAGAACTAAGCGAACAATTATTTCAACTATACGCAGCTACCGATGTGGGTGCACTTTTGATTGATGGTATGGGAGATGGCGTATGGGTGAAACAAAAAAATTGTGTTACGCCTGTTATCTTAAACTCAACCGTATTTGGAACATTACAAGCAGCACGTACACGTATTTCAAAAACAGAATACATCTCTTGCCCAAGTTGCGGACGAACCTTATTTGATTTACAAGAAACCACCGCAAAAATACGCGTGCGAACTGATCATTTAAAAGGAATTAAAATTGGCATCATGGGTTGCATCGTAAACGGCCCAGGCGAAATGGCCGATGCTGATTACGGATACGTTGGAGTAGGAGTAGGCAAAATCTCTTTATACAAAGGCAAAGAAGTAGTAAAGAAAAACCTACCAGCCGAAGAAGCCGTTGATGAACTTATCTCTTTAATTAAGGAACATGGGGATTGGGTTGAGAAGGTGATTTAAGGTTATAGTTTTTATACTGATAATCAATTCGTCTAATTACATGTTAAGTCTGTCTTCGAACATTTGACTTTATAATAATTAATAAAACTAGTCACGTAACCCTCCCCAAAAATAGGACAGTTTAAAAGTAGGATTTTTTTAACTTTAAACTGAAAAACCGATGAAAAAACAAAAA
>CANJJP010000287.1 GCA_947474485.1 Bacteroidota bacterium
ATAGCACGATGTATTCCTTCGAAAGAATCAAATGCACCCGCTTGCGATAATGCTTCTAAACTTTTTTTATTTACGGCTTTAGTGTCTAAACGCTTTGCAATATCAAATACAGAAATAAATTTTCCGTTCAAATTACGTTGCTCTAAAATCCCTTCTACGACGTTACCTCCAACACCTTTAATAGCAGCCATTCCAAAGCGTATCTCTCCATTTTCATTTACCGAGAAATCGCCAATACTTTCGTTAACATCAGGACCCAGCACTTTTAATCCCATACGCTTACACTCCTCCATAAAGAAGGTAACGCTTTCGATATTACCCATGTTATGCGTAAGAACAGATGCCATAAACTCCGCAGGATAATTTGCTTTTAAATATGCAGTTTGAAACGCAACATAAGCATAACAAGTAGAGTGAGATTTATTGAAGGCATATGATGCAAAGGCTTCCCAGTCGGTCCAAACTTTTTCGGCAACAGTTGTAGCATGTCCATTAGACAAACATCCTTCCAAAAATTTGCTCTTCATTTTATTAAGAACATCAATTTGTTTTTTACCCATTGCCTTACGAAGTACATCGGCATCACCCTTGGTAAAGTTGGCTAGTTTTTGCGACAATCGCATTACCTGCTCTTGGTAAACAGTAATTCCGTATGTCTCTTTCAGAAACTCTTCCATACCATTTAACTCATAAACAATTGGTTCTAAACCATGCTTACGTTTAATATAATTAGGAATGTATGCAATAGGGCCCGGACGATACAAGGCGTTCATGGCAATCAAATCGGTTAATGCATCGGGCTTTAATTCTTTCAAAGCTTTTTGCATACCATCACTTTCAAACTGAAACACTCCATTTGTTTCGCCACGTTGAAAAAGCTCGTATGTTTTTGGGTCATCAAGCGGAATGGCATCGATATCAATTTCTAAACCATGACGCGCTTTCACATGCTTTAATGAATCCTTAATAATGGTAAGCGTACGCAAACCCAAGAAGTCCATCTTTAACAAACCTGCAGATTCGGCAACGGAGTTATCGAATTGCGTAACCAACATTTCACCTTCTTTCGCTCTTGTTACAGGCACGAATTTAGAAAGTTCATCAGGCGTAATAATGATACCGCAAGCATGAATACCAGTGTTACGAACACAGCCTTCTAGTTCATAAGCTTGTTTTAAAACTTCTGACTGTAAATTTTTTTCTTCTGATAATTTACGGAAAGCGTGTGATTGATCTACAAACTCACGACGATCTTTTATTTCATCTAAATACTTTTTATTAATTCCTTCCGGACTTAACAATTTATGCAAAGAAGCCGCAGGCGTTGCAGGGAAAGCTTTAGCAAGAGTATTCGCATCCATTAAAGGAAGATTCAATGCTCGTGCTGTATCTTTAATTGCCGATTTACCACCCATGGTACCATAGGTAATAATTTGCGCAACTTGATTTGCCCCGTATTTATTAATTACATAATCTATCACTTTTCCTCGACCCAAATCATCGAAGTCAATATCAATATCGGGCATTGAAATACGATCAGGATTTAAGAAACGCTCAAAGAGGAGATCATACTTAATTGGGTCAACATTGGTAATCCACAAACAATAAGCGATTGCAGAACCCGCAGCAGATCCACGACCTGGACCAACAGCTACTCCCATTCGTCTTGCCTCTGCAATAAAATCAGCAACAATTAAGAAATAACCTGGGTAACCCATTTTCTCAATTGTTTGAAGCTCAAAATCAATACGCTCTTGAATTTCGGGAGTTAAATCAGGGTAACGTTTATGCATACCACGATAGGTCCAATCTTTCATAAAGATGAACTGCTCGGCAATTTTTCTAACTTCTATTTTTTGATTATCGCGTTCGGCTTCAGGAACATTTTTTTCATCCCAGCCCTTAATGCGGTAACTGACAAGTCGCTCGAATGACTCTTCAATTTCAACTGCTTTGTCAATTATAAATTGTTGCTCAATTTCGAAGGCGGGTAATAGTACATCACGACCTAATTTGTAAGGTTCAACTTTAGAAACGATTTCATTAGTTGTTTCAATAGCTTCCGGCATATCGCTAAAAAGCTCAATCATCTCTTTCGGCGAACGGAAATAAAACTCTTTATTTGGAAAACCAAAACGGAAGCCACGGCCACGTCCAATAGGTGTTTCCTGAATTTCACCTTCCTTTACACACAACAAAATATCATGCGCATTTGCACCCGATTTATCTAAATAATAATTATTATTTGCTGCAAAATATTTTACGCCATACTTTTTTGCGAAACGAAGTAACACTTCATTCACATGATTTTCATCTGCAAGATTATGACGATTTAACTCAACATAAAAATCATCGCCAAACAATTTGTGCCAATACACAAAAGATTCTTCTGCAGCTTCTTCACTAACATTTAAAATCAAATTAGGGATTTCTCCAGTAAGCGAACCCGTTGTCGCTATTACACCTGCAGTATGTTGTTCTAAAATAGTTTTATCAATACGAGGAACATAATAGAAACCTTTTGTAAAACCAATAGAACTAAGCTTAGATAAATTTTGATAGCCAATTTTATCTTTTGCTAATAACACTTGTGTAAAGCCATTGTCTTGTTTGGTTTTATCCAAGTGATTTTTGGTTACAAAAAATTCGCAACCAATAATTGCTTTTAATTCATTTTTCTTTTGCCCCGTTTTCTCTCCTTTTTCAATGGCCTCGTTATTGGCTTTAATTCCTTTGTTTGCTTTATCAATTGCTTGCCAAAACAAAAATGCACCGTACATGTTTCCATGATCGGTTAAAGCAACACCAGGCGAATTATATTCTATTGCACGTTTTACGATGTCATCTATATCGCTCGTAGCTTGCTGCAATGAAAATTGTGAGTGATTATGTAAATGCGAGAAAAATAAATTATCGGTATTTACATTTGCTTCTTGTGCCTTTTTTAAACGCTCTTGAACTTCTGCTTCACGTTGGCGTTTTTCTTCTTCTTCTTTATCTGCACGTCGTTGTTTCCAAGTTTGCTCATGTGCTAGTAATTCGCTTAAATCAGGAGCAATGTAATTTATTTTTGGTAATTCGGATGCAGGTAACTCTTTTACTTTTGTAATGCCCCGCTTAATAATTTCGAAGAAAACTTTTGTTGTTGCAAGTACGTCGAACGCTGCATTATGTGCTTCACCAAAAGTTGTGTTAAATAATTTTTGATATAATTCGGTTAAAGTTGGCCATTTAAACTTGCCTCCTCTTCCACCTGGGATTGCACAGTATTCGGTTGTTTCATCATTCTTAGTATCAATTACTCCTTTACCTTCAAATGCATTTGATAAACCACAACGTAAAAATTCGCAACCAATAATATTAATATCAAATTCGATATTATGTCCGCACAAGTAATTAGATTGAGCAACTGCTTTAGCAAAAACTTCGAGCGAATTTTTTAATTCTTTTCCTTCTTCGTTTGCACGCTCATTATTGATTCCATGAATCTTGATTGTATCAAGCGGAATAGAATATCCTTCAGGCTTAATAATAATAGAATCATGTTGCAACAATGCACCTTTTGCATCATGCAATTGCCAAGCAATTTGAACCATGCGCGGCCAATTTTCAAAATCGGTGAGCGGGGCATTATAATTACGCGGCAAGCCGGTTGTTTCTGTATCGAATATTAAAAACATTGCTATTGAAAAAATAAAATTGAAAACTTAAAATTGAAAAGACAAAACTTCTTTTTAACGAGCAATAAATTTAGAGAATTTAGGTTGAAAATTTCCAACTTGTTAATAATTG